>JAYSNU010000050.1:0-1860 GCA_043723545.1 Candidatus Nomurabacteria bacterium
ATTTTTGTCCTACATCACAAGTAGTCACTATCCCAGATAATCAGAATGTTTGCGTAAACAAGGGTGGTCAATGGACTAACAATTCTTATTATGGTAAGACTGTGCCAGTGCAAATCGGAGAGAAACAGCCAACAGGATATTGTGATTTAGAATATACATGCAGAACTAATTTTGATACTGCAAATAAAACTTACAATAGGAATATTTTCGTTTTCTTAGTCATACTTGGTGCATTGTCTGTACTTCTCGGTAATTTCTTTAAAGGTAATGATGTTGTTTCAAATGGTTTTGCTTTGGGTGGAGTATTATCATTCGTTATTGCTTCAATGCGTTATTGGGGTGATGCAGATAATATAATAAAAGTAATAATTCTTGCTATTGCCCTAGGTTTATTAATTTGGATTGCAATGAAGAAGTTCAAGAATCAGGTTTAACAAATGAAAGTTTACGATCACCCTCCTATGCTAAAGCTTCGGACGGGCAAGTAAAAAAATGAAGGAATATAATCACAAAATACTAGAAAAAAAGTGGCAAAAGGAGTGGGATAAAAAAGGAATTTATTTCGCGGACAACAAAAGCAAGAAGCCAAAGTATTATTCTTTGATTGAATTTCCATATCCTTCTGGTGATGGTCTTCATATTGGTCATCCTCGTTCTTATACAGGGATGGATATAATTTCTAGAAAGAGAAGAATGGAAGGGTATAATGTTTTATATCCTATTGGTTGGGATGCGTTTGGACTTCCGACAGAAAATTTTGCAATAAAAACTGGCAAAGATCCACGAGTAGTTACAAAGAAAAATACAGACAATTTCAGAAGACAATTGAAATCTTTGGGTCTTTCTTTTGATTGGTCTCGTGAGGTTAATACTACTGATCCGAAATATTATAAATGGACTCAGTGGATATTTTTACAATTTCTTAAAAAAGGCTTAGCTTATAAGGCTAAAATGGCGATAAATTGGTGTCCGAAAGACAAGACTGGTCTTGCGAACGAGGAAGTAGTGGCTGGTTGTTGTGAACGTTGTGGTACACCAGTTGAAAAAAGAGAAAAAGAGCAATGGATGCTCGCAATTACAAAATATGCAGAAAGACTTGATCAGGATTTAGACACCCTAGATTATTCTCCACAAATAAAACTATCTCAAAAGAATTGGATAGGAAAGTCCGAAGGTGCCGAAATAGATTTTAGTATTTTGAACGGAAATTATATAAAAGTTTTTACTACACGACCTGATACTATTTTCGGTGCGACCTATCTAGTACTTGCTCCAGAGCATGAAATGATTCAGAGATTGAAATCTCAAATTTCTAATTGGGATGAAGTTGAAAATTATATTAAAAAGGTAAAGAAAGAAACAGAAATAGAACGTACGGCAGAAAATAAAACAAAAACAGGTGTAGAGTTGAAAGGTTTGAATGCTGTGAATCCTGCAACAAAAAAAGAAATTCCAATTTGGATTGCTGATTATGTTTTACCTCAATATGGCACAGGAGCTATAATGGCTGTGCCGGCGCACGACGAGCGCGATCATGAATTTGCTAAGAAATATAATTTAGAAATCAAACCAGTAATTCGTCCAACCGATTTACCAGCCATGGAGGGTGAAAAATCAAAATTAATTTATGATGCAATAATTTCTGGTGAGGGGTGTTATGCTGGCAACGGTATTTTAGCTAATTCTGGACAATTCAATGGTAAAGATTCTTTGGAATCTAAAAAAGAAATAATTAAATTTGTTGGTGGAAAAGAAAAAACAACTTTCAAGCTTCGAGATTGGGTTTTTTCTAGACAGCGATACTGGGGTGAGCCGATACCAGTAATACATTGTGAAAGTTGTGGCATAGTACCAGTGCCT
>JAYSNU010000051.1:0-1889 GCA_043723545.1 Candidatus Nomurabacteria bacterium
ATTCTTAGTGTAGCCGATGGTGAAGGAATAGGTCAGGCTATCATTAAGCCGACGAGTTCAACGACTATAACAGTAGCCGCTTCTTATCACAAAAGAGGACAAGGGCTATCAACTAGCACAAACGAATTGATTTCATACCCAGCTCATATTCATCTCGGGTCATGTACAAGCACTGGAGCAATAAAATATCCGCTTAGTAATATCTCACAAAATCCAACCGAAACAAAATTAAATATTGGTCTAAAAGAATTAATAGATATTGGTAATTTATCTATAAATCTTCATACTAGCAGCGGTGCAGTAATCGCCTGTGGAGACATAAATGCACCAAAGCCAATGTTTAAAAAGTTTGATATAAATGGAGATGGCAAAATTGGTATGGATGACACGAGAGATATAGAAAAGATGCAAAATAAGTTTGAAGACGGAGAACTTAAAGATTTAAGAAAAATCCAGGAATCAAAGAATAGAAATGAAAATGGTTGGAATGATCTCCTAAGAAACAGACCAAATATATTAAAAATCTTGCCAAGCATCCAGGATTTCATGCCACGAGTCGGTGGTACCGGCACTCCTATGTTAGAGAAGGAGAGGGAAGGTAATCGAAATTCTATGATGGGTACAGGAACAAGACCATTACCTATGCCAGAAAGACAGGGTTCCATGGATAACCAAAATGGCGAGCAAAGAGGTCAAAATGATATGGGGCAATTTAATCAAGATAGAGGGTATCTAAGATATTAATTAAAATAAAAAACACGCAGTTGGCGTGTTTTTTATTTTAATTAAACTCAATTTGAAATGGATACATACCCATCCCACATGAACCTTTGAGTGTTCCACTTTGTGGAACTCCTATCTCTACATCTGTTGATCCAGAATTTGGGAGATTTTTGGATATTCCCAAACTTTGAATTCTTATTGCAGAGGAACAATCAAAAGTATTGTTAGTAATGAATCTTACGATGGTAGGGATTCCAGCTTTTGCGACACTTTTTTGTGGCGAATATCCACCATTTACTTCAATTTCGATGATTTGCTTTCCACCCTCAATACTTACATTATTATCTCCTGATTTCTTTACAACAGCGTTGTCTGTTGGTGCTCCTTTATCTATCACTGTTGTTGGTTCATCTGCTGATGGTATGTTTGTATCGCTTCTGCCTGACAATTTTATTACCATAACAAATATAAAAACTGCGATTATAGATATTATTATTATTTTCATGTATAAATTAAAAATTAAATACTGCAGGCATTATACCTATTACGACTAGACTATTTATAATATTAAATATTGCAAACATTATAACAATAAGCCCTGCTGTTTTGAAGAATACTCCCTCGCTCTTGCTTCCGCTAATACTAAATGAACTAAAGCTAACCAATGATAGAACAGGTAATGTGCCAAGTGCAAAAGACAGCATAGTAAGCCCTCCATTTATGAAGGATCCAGTGCTCAAGGTAAATATTTGCATTGATTGAGTGAATCCACAAGGAAGAAAGAAAGTTGCAACTCCGACTAGAAGAGGAGTGATTGTGCTGTTTATATTTGCGACGTTGTGAGCATTTTTTGAAATAAACTTCGGCATGGATATTTGCAATCCTTTTGCCCATGGAAAAATATCAAGAAGATTTATTCCCATTATAAGCATTACTATTCCAACAAAAATGCCTATTGCGAAACTGGAATTAGTACCGAGAGTGAATTTAGCGCCGAGTGCACCGATAACGCCACCCAATATAAAGAATGAGACTATTCTCCCGAGGTGGAACATTACTTGTGGCTTTATTTTATTACCTTCTTTTGCAAAAGTTGCTGACATCGAGAGTAGTAGTCCTCCTACGACTGCCATGCATGTTGAGAGAGATGCGACTATTCCTATAAT
>JAYSNU010000052.1:0-2817 GCA_043723545.1 Candidatus Nomurabacteria bacterium
AATGCCAAAACCAGACGTAGATGAGATTACTGGTTTATCGCCAGCGATATCTATTGATCAGAAATCTCGTTCCAATAATCCTCGCTCAACAGTAGCCACTATTACTGAAATTTATGATTATCTCCGTGTGATGTATGCTCGTATTGGCCATCCTCATTGTCCACAATGTGGAGAAGAAATTAAAAAACTTTCCAATGAAGAGATATTAAATTTTGTTTTAGAAAAGATTAAAAATTTAGCCCAAGAAAACAAAAGCAAAAAGAATAGTAAAAAGTTGATGGGTGTTGAATGGGATGAAGCAGACATAAGCATATTTTCTCCTATTGTTAGAGGAAGAAAGGGGGAGTATTATCAATTGCTTTATGATTTACTTGGAAAAGGTTTTGCAGAAATAAGATTGGATGGAAAAATGAAGAAGCTTCGCGAGCAAATAACTCTTTCTAAAAATAAAGCTCACAATATTGACGTGTTGGTTGATCGTTTTGCTGTACATGAATTTTCTGATGATAAAGATGCGAGCCGCATGCGTTTATCTGAAGCCTTGGAGCGTGCGCTTATTGAATCTGATGGATTAGTAACTATAAAAATAGGAGATGGGGAATTCATAATGTCTGCCAAGTTTGCTTGCAAGAATGACGGTTTTTCTTTTCCCGAAGTAGAGCCAAGATTATTTTCTTTTAATTCTCCATATGGTGCGTGTCCAACATGTAATGGTTTGGGGACAAAATATTTCGGAGGAGATGAAGTGTGTGATTCATGTCATGGAGCAAGACTTCGTCCTGAGGCGTTGAATGTTTTCATTAGTGCTGGTGATCATAGAAAAAATATCTTAGAACTCGCATCTTTTTCTATTGCTGAAGCCTCAGAATTTTTTAAAACTTTAAAGTTGTCAGATCAAGAAAAAGAAATATCTATACCAGTTGTAAAAGAGATAGAAGCACGTCTTCAATTCATGCTTGATGTTGGACTTGATTATTTACAGTTATCTCGTAAGGCTAATACGCTTTCTGGTGGGGAAGCTCAGCGCATACGCTTGGCTTCTCAGCTTGGTTCTAGGCTTGTAGGGGCTTTATATGTTCTGGATGAGCCCACTATTGGTCTTCACCAAAGAGACAATGATAGATTAATTAAAACACTTCTTAATTTAAGAGATTTAGGAAATACAATCTTAGTTGTTGAACATGATGAAGATACTATTTATGCCTCGGATTATATTGTAGATATTGGCCCAAAGGCGGGGGTTCATGGTGGGAGAGTTGTTGCTTCTGGATATTTGGAAGATTTATTGACTGCGAAGAAAAATACTAATAATTCTAGGACTCTAGCATATCTTCGTGATGAAATAAGAATAGAGACTCCAAAGAAAAGAAGAGAAGGCAAAGGAGTACTTCGTATTAATGGTGGAAAGATTTTTAACATAAAGAATTTAACTGTTGAAATACCTCTTGGTGTGATGACTTCTATTACTGGTGTTTCTGGTTCCGGGAAAAGTTCTTTTATGTATGAAATCTTGTATAAAAATTTACAAGCTCGTTATGAAAGGAAGTATCGCTCCGCTCAAGTATTTAATTGTGCCAGTTTTTCTGGTAGTGAATATTTATCCCGAGCAATTTTGATTGATCAGTCGCCAATAGGAAGAACACCACGTTCAAATATTGCAACATATACTGGAACCTTTACCCATATTCGTGATATCTTTGCTACGACTGAAGAAGCCAGACTTCGAGGGTGGAAAGCTAACAGATTTTCTTTTAACGTTAAAGGAGGACGTTGTGAAGCATGTGAAGGCAATGGAGAAATTGCTGTTGAGATGCATTTCTTACCGACTGTTTATGTTACTTGTGACGTGTGTGGTGGCAAAAGATTTGATAAAGAGACATTAACGGTAAAGTATAAGAAAAAAAATATTTATGAAATTCTTAAAATGACCGTTGAGGAAGGTTTGGAATTCTTTAAAGATATTCCGGCTATTTCTGATAGACTAGAAACATTAATGAATGTTGGTCTTGGATATTTAGAACTCGGACAATCAGCAACTACGCTCTCCGGCGGGGAGGCTCAAAGAGTAAAAATTTCTAGTGAACTTTATCGTCCGCATTTAGAAAAGACGATTTATCTTCTTGATGAACCAACAGTCGGACTTCATTATGATGATGTGCAAAAACTTCTAGAAGTATTAAATAAGCTTGTAAGTAAAGGTAATACTGTCGTTCTTATTGAACACAATTTGGATATTGTAAAAAGCTCTGACTATATAATAGATTTTGGTCCAGATGGTGGAATAAATGGTGGTAATCTTATAGCTAAGGGGACACCAGAAGATGTGGCTAATAATACAAAAAGTCATACGGGTAAATATCTTAAAAAGGCTTTACGAAAATAAAATGAAAATTCAAGATTTAAAAAAAATTAAGATTCCAAATAAATCTGGAGTTTACTTTTTTAAAAAAGGAAAAGATATTATTTATATTGGGAAAGCGACAATTCTCTCAGATAGAGTGAAGAGTTATTTTAGTAAAGATTTGATTGAGACCCGTGGCCCGATAATTTTGGATATGGTTTTTCAGGCAGATAAAATAGACTGGAAAGAAACAGATAATGTGCTCGAAGCACTAATTCTCGAAGCGAGTTTGATTAAAAAATTCCAACCCAAATATAACACTAAGGAAAAATCTGACAAAAGTTTTAATTATATTTGTATTACTAAAGAAAAATTACCAAAAGTAATAATTATTCGTGGTAAAGAGCTTCAACATTTCACTTCTTCCAATTTTTCACCCCTGCGTCCTTCAGAGAGTACTGGGTGGGACCCTCGGG
>JAYSNU010000053.1:0-3875 GCA_043723545.1 Candidatus Nomurabacteria bacterium
TCTACCGTCAGTAGTGTGACCACCAAGCCAGCCATATTGTCCATAATCAACTTTTTCATTATCCTTATTAGTTCCCATACTTGATTCCATCATAAGAGCGGTTTGAGAAAGCCCTTTAGGAAGTTGTGGATATGCTTTAGAAGCATTTTCAAAATAAGGTGACCATTCTTTAGGCACATCAATTCCTTTATAAGTTGATTTAGGTGGAGTTTCTATTTGAGTTGTGGTAGCTACTTCATCTTTAGGAGATTGATAAGTTGCTTTGGCGGAGCCAAAAAGATACTTCATAACTCCACCCATGATATCTTCGTGATTAGGAATATTATTGTTGCTGGTTTGCATGGTATTGATTCATTAAGGTTGCTTGTTCATCATCTGTTGGTTGTCTTCCCATTATATTAGTAGCACGATTTATGTAATCTGTAGGAGAAACTATACCTTTTGATATATGACCAGCCATCATTTGTGATAAAGAATATGAAAGTCCTGATAACATCTTAGAGGAAAATGAAAGAGTTGGCTCTACAATAGTTTTTCTCATGGTCGGATTAATTAAACTTGTGCCACTTAATATCCTCCCTTGGTCTGCCATGTTCTCTATAGCTGAAAGATATTCTGGAACAGAAATCTTTTCGAAATCTCCAAATACACCTTTTAATATATCTATAACTCCCTGGTATCTACCCATTCCTCCAGTTACTTTAGAAATCGCCAAATTCCTAACTCCTTTTAATATCATTTCAAATCTAGAGACTGCGACATTTTCTAAATTACCTTGTGTTTCAAGTATTTTTGAAAGAACATCAAGTTCTTTTTGTGTTTCTATAGAAAGACCATTTCTTATATCTTGTAGTTTATTAACAAGTTTTTGAATACCAATTACATTATACTTTCCAGTAACATTATTCTTTATAGGAGTATTAATCTCATTAAATGCGTTAACTTTTAGGAAGGACTCGATTTCAAATTTTCCTTCTATATTTAATTTAGAATACACTGTTTCTAACTCGTTCGATGAAAGAGATTTCAGTCCTGAATATAATATCTCAGGGTCAGACGTTTTGAGAGCTGTTCCAAGAACTTTAGCTATATTTTGTGCTTTTGCTACTTCTTGAGTAGCTGATACTATCTCAGAAGAGATTTTACCAGCTTTTCCAGTAGCGAAATTCCCCATAAACTCACGAAAGTCCTGTGTGGCTATTGGTTTAAGTCCATAACGTAGTGCATTTCTTTGTTCTGAGTTAAATAAGTCGCCTCCATTTTGAAGGATAGAATCAATTAATTTTGAATTAGTGTTATACGCTTCAACCTGAACATTATTAGACAACTTTTCAATTAAACGATTAAATAGACCATTCTGCATTATTTCTGGATTATTAGAAAATAGTTCTTTAAATTTTGTAGCTTGTTCAGGTGTAATACTTCTACCAGATAAAGAGTCAATTACATCATCAAAAAACTTTGATGGATTTTCATACATATTAAATGAATCAGTAAGTTTGGATTTAACAACATTTTCTACATATTTATATTCAGCCTTATCTACTCTTTGACCTAATTCATTAAAAATAGTCTTTTCTTGAGGTGTACCATGTGTCTTGATAAAAGACATTGCATCAGATTCATATTGTTTAAATGTCTTATCTACCATTGTTTGAACAGCATCGGGCAATCCCATTGACTTTGAACGAAGTTCTGCCTTTAAGAAATCTGCAAGAGATACACCAAATCTTGGTACCCCACCATCGGCAATGATAGGAGATACTGCTTTTAAATATTCTTTCCACATTCCTGAAGGTTCATTGTCTAATATCTGTGAGCGAATTTTGAGTGTATCTTTGGAAACAAAGTTCTTTGGTAAGATACTTTCTTTACCAGTTTCGAAAATTTGTGCCTCAGTATTTTTGTATACATTAAGTGTATTTTTCAAATCATTTACAGAATTAGGCATAGCTATATCATCTCTCTGAAACATTCTTGCGTAAGTTAAATCTTTACTATTAAATGCTTTTGTTAATTCCTGAGAGGCAGAGTTAATTGCTTGATTTTGTACTCTTTCATCTGCGCCTGGTATTTTTCCTTCTTTTACAATAGTTTTCCATAAATCTTTCTGTAAACTATTATATGTAAAATTCGCTTCTGCGATTACATCTGGATTTGAGAAAAGCCCCGGATTGGTCTTTCCTATTTGAGAAATCTTATTTACAAAATTACCCATTTCATTTGAAATTAATTTACCATAACTACTTGCTAATACTTTTGAAAGTGCAGAACCCGCTATTTCAGCAATACCACCAAGAAGTTTTCCTCCGAAATATGTTAGAACACCTGTTGTTATTCCCTTCTCAACAGCAGTACCTGTACTTTCTCCTTCTGCCTTTGATTGGAGACCTGAAGATAATGAAAAAAGACCAGAAATAGCCCATGGAGAAGCTAAAGGATTCATAACTGTATAAACTTCGGCTCCTGTTTCTACTGTTTTTTCTGCAACATCCCAAGCGTTTTTAGGTTGTTGTCCAGTCATTTCTCCACCATATCCAGTGATTCCTTCATTTAATGTTTTTTCTGCACCTTGTTCCAATTTAGAACCTATGTTTGTGGCTCCTAAGGCTTGCAATCCCTGACCTGTCCATTCAGCCGCATGTCCTATTATTCCATTTATTAGAGAAGTTGGCGCATTTAAAACATTATCAAAAAATCCACCTAGAGGCACGGGCCAGCCGACTTTTTGAGGTTGTTCTATAGTATTATTTTGTCGTAGCGATTTATTAAAATTAAAATCAGCCGGAAGAGTATCTGGATTTTCTTCAGTTTTAAAGTTGAAATCCGCTGGTAATGTTTCTGGTAATGTCATATTATTTAATTAATTTCCATTGAGTTCCATCGAATTCATAATTTCCACCATTATTCATCTGTTTATCACCTTTTTGTGGAGTTTGAGAACTCTTTACTGTTGAATTAATTTTTTTAGAAAACTCTTGTATATAAGGAGCTATAGCCGATACATTTCTTCCAGAAGTAGAGTCAAGAGCAAGTTTATTAGCTGCTGACACTGATATATTTGTAAGTAATGATTTATATAGTTCATTTCTGATATCAGCGGCTTTTGTCCCTACTGGCAGTGATGAAAAAACACGACTAACATCACCTTCTGTAAGAGTTCCTTTTTCACCATACAGAAGACGAGCAAGGGGGGCAGCGATTGAAGTAAGTTTAGCTGTTAGTACCGCTAAATCTTTATCTGTAAGAGACTGTACTGTTTGACCTGCATAACCTAGAATTATATTTTTAAAGTCAGAATCTTTTTCTATTGATTTTAGATTATCTTCAACTTCTAAAAGTATTCCCGATATATTGGCATAAGACTGATATGCGCCAACTTCAGCGGTAGATAAACCAGTCTGACTACCAGCTGTTGCTTGAGCAAGTCCTACAGCGAACTCAATAGACCCAATGGGAACACCCCTAGAAATTAATTGTTGAGATGCAAGATTAACAGCTTGAATTGTACTTGTTAGATTTTGCGCTCTAGTCATTTTATCAGCAGCTATATCCATTTTTGTTTGAGCCATATCTAACTGCTTTTGTTTAAAGAGAGCTGAGCTAGTTCCATATTTAAGAATGGAAGCAGTTTCTGTATCAGAAAGTCCAGCTGAGCGTCCCTGATTAAAGAAAGGTTCAAGAGCTGGTGTAATTTTTCCATTCTCAAGATATGAACCAACATCAGTTTGTAATGATGGTGTAGCAGAGAAAGTGTTAACCATGTTCATTAAATTATCTTGTGCTACATTCTTTTGACCAATACTAAACTGTTGCTGTTGAATATTTGTCTTCTGTAAGTCTCTCAAGTTATTTGCAATGTTCTGTTGTCCTTG
>JAYSNU010000054.1:0-10676 GCA_043723545.1 Candidatus Nomurabacteria bacterium
AGACAGTAGGTGCCGGAGTCGTAACAAAAATCCTTGGTTAATTAGCTTACATTAATTATTTAGTTCCATGACAACAGATACAGAAACAAAAATAAAAAAGCCGAAGGCTGTAGTAAAAAGATCTAAAAAATCTATTTCTACTAAAAAAGAAGATGCTCAAGTGATACTTCGTATTAGGGTTCGTGCTTACGAGAGCAAGATCTTAGATGCGTCAGTAAAACAAATCATCGATACAGCTCTTCGTTATGATGCTATTATTGTTGGACCTGTACCTTTGCCAACTGAAATTAAGAAATACACAGTTAATCGTGCAGCTTTTATTTACAAAAATACACGAGAACAATTTGAAATAAGAGTTCATAAAAGATTAATTGATATTATCAATCCAGGAGCTAAGACAATCGAGTCACTTACAAATTTGGCTCTTCCTTCTGGCGTTGATATTGATGTAAAAATGTTATAAGAGTTATTAAATAGCTCACAAAAAAAGCTTATGAAATTTATATTGGGGAAAAAAGAGAATATGACAGAATACTTTTCCGAAGACGGAACAGTTTTCCCAGTGACTGTTGTTTCAGCTGGTCCTGTTACTGTTACTCGTGTATTTGAGAAAACGAAAGATGGATACAATTCAGTTCAGGTTGGTTATGGAACACAGAAAAAAGAAAGATTAAGTAAATCACAAGTTGGTCAAATGAAAGGTGGTTTATATAAGAATTTGAAAGAATTCAGATTAAAGCCAATCGACAAGACAGATGTGAAAGAGGGGGATGTTATTAATGTTTCAATCTTTAAAGAAGGAGACAAACTACAAGTAAGCAGTATCTCTAAGGGTAAAGGTTTTCAAGGTGTTGTTAAGAGACATGGTTTTCATGGTGGTCCTAGAACTCACGGTCAGAAACATTCTGAAAGAGAGCCTGGTTCTATTGGTGGAGGTCTTCGAACTCATGTTCCAAAAGGAATGAGAATGGCAGGACGCATGGGTTCTGATCGTATAACACAAAAAAATTTAAAGGTTGTTTTCGTTGATGCAGCAAATAATTTAATTTTAATTAAAGGTGCAATTACAGGGAAGAGAGGAACATTAGTTGAAATGGTTTGCAGATAATAAATAATATGGAAGCAAAAATACAAACAAAAGTATATGATCAAAAAGGAGCTGAAAAGGGAATTATAGAACTTCCAGCAAAAGTTTTCGGTGCACCTTGGAGAGCGGACTTAGTTCACCAGGTCGTAGAAGGTATGCGTTCCAACAAGCGCGCAGGAACAGCTGATACCAAAGATCGCGGTGAAGTTCGTGGTGGAGGTAAAAAGCCATGGAAACAAAAAGGAACAGGACGAGCACGTCACGGTTCTTCACGTTCCCCAATATGGGTTGGTGGAGGTGTTACACATGGTCCACTTGCAGAGAAGAACTATAAGAGAAAAATTTCTAAGAAAATGCGTGCCCAAGCTCTTTTTTCAGTACTTTCTAAAAAATTGAAAGATAATGAAATTCTTTTTGTTGATTCACTTGCTATGTCTAAAATGAAGACTAAAGATGCTGTAAAAGTTATCTCTAGTTTAGCGAAAGCAACAGGATGGAAGACAATCGCAACTTCAAAAAAACCAAGACTTCTTACAGCAGTATTTAATCGTAGTGAAAATACAGAAAAGAGTTTCAGAAATATTCCTTCTCTTGAAATAGTATTTTTGAAAAACTTAAATCCGCTTGATGTTTTGAATTATCAATATCTTTTGATAGATAGTGCAGATGAGAGTGTTAAATTCCTATCTGAAAGAGGACAATAATTTTATGAAAATAGCGTTACTTAAAAATCCAAGAATTACTGAAAAAGCATCTAGTGTCTTAGAACACAATGTTTATACTTTTGATATTACAGATTCTGCAAATAAGACAGAGATAAAGAAAGCTGTTTTTGCTCTTTATAAAGTAAAACCAGTTAGAGTAAATATTTTAGCAATACCACGAAAGCAGATTTTGACTCGCAGTAAAGAAGGAGTGAAGGGTGGTGGAAGAAAAGCATATGTGTATTTAAAAAAGGAAGATAAAATAGATTTTATATAATATGAAAACCTATAAACCTACAAGTAAATCAAGAAGGCAAATGACCAATGTGACATACAGAGGTGTGATCACAAAGACAGAACCAACGAAATCACTTACTCATGGTTTTCGTCGTGCAGTAGGACGTAATAGCCAAGGTAGAATAACTACTCGCCACAAAGGAGGAGGACATAAAAGACTTTTTCGTGAAGTAGACTTTTTATATGATAAGAAGAATATCCCTGCGAAGATAACTAGTGTTGAATATGATCCAAACAGAAGTGCTTTTATCGGTCTTGCTGTTTATAAAGATGGAGAAAAGAGGTATGTAGTATTACCACAAACTGTAAAGCCAGGTGCTACTTTTTTAATTTCTGAAAATGCTCCATTAACAGCAGGCAATAGACTTCCTTTAAAGAATATTCCAGTTGGAACATTTGTTTATAATGTTGAAATCAAACCAAAGGGTGGAGCAAAGATTGGCCGTTCTGCAGGTATTTTTGCTCAAGTTGTGGCAAATGCTGATGGTTATACAAATTTAAAAATGCCTTCTACTGAAATTAGAAAAATTAATGAAGAATGCTGGGCATGTATTGGAACTGTATCAAATGAAGAACACCACTTAGAAAATTATGGTAAAGCGGGAAGAAGCCGATGGAAAGGTATTCGCCCAACTGTTCGAGGTACTGCAATGAATCCTGTTGATCACCCATACGGTGGAGGTGAGGGAAGACAAGGAAGAGGTACAAAGCGTCCGAAAACTATGTGGGGTAAAGTTACTGGAGGAAGAAAGACTAGAACTCCTAAGAAATATTCAAATGTCTTTATCGTTTCTCGTAGAAAGACTGGAAAGAATAAGTAAAAAATATAAATATAAATATAAAAAAGTAAAAAGTCCTTATGATATAAGGGCTTTTTACTTGACTTTTTTGTTTTTTTGTGATAATTTGTAAATAGGAGTCCCCACGAAGTAAAGAACATTCGTCCTGCCGGGAGGATAGGCGATGATAATCACTTATCAGGGATGTGTGACGTGTGGCCAAGAACACGTCCACATTGATGGCTTCTGTTGGGCTTGTCACAAGCCAGTGGAAGAAGCATTGTCTCAAATCCTTCGTACTTCACACCAGCTGCCCCAAACACGGCTGGTGATCAAGGAAGCGAAGAGGGCATCATGAACAATCGTCGTAAACTGTTTGGATGGAGGAAGTGTCGTCGTGGATGTCACAACGAAGCGCGACTCCATTTCAAGGGTCATTGCATTGTATGTCTTTCGAGGCCCAAGCAGTTGGAATTGGGTTTTAAAGAGACACCACGATCGCCCTGGCCATTCATCGTTCGCGACGGAAGGGTAATTTACCTTCTGCCGTGAGACCATCACAGGGGTTCCCTCGCTTCGGCGCTGGGAATCCCTGGTTTCGTTTATTTGACATTTTAACTATATTTGCTAATATGAAAACAAGCTCGATTCGAGCTTTTTGTTTACTATTTTTATGACAAGATCAATCAAAAAAGGAATGAATGTGGACGAGAGACTCTTATCCAAAATTGTTGGAAAGAATCCACTTGAAACACCTATGATAAAGACATGGAAAAGAGCATGTCATATAGCCCCAGAAATGTTGGGCTTCACTTTTGGTGTTTATAATGGGAAAAACCACATTGAAGTTTTGGTTACAGAAGATATGGTTGGGCACAGACTTGGTGAATTTTCCCCAACAAAGAAATTTATGAAACATGGAGGTAAGATGCAGAAAGAATTAGAACAAAAGAAAAAAGAAGCCGAAATAACAGCTGCTAAGGGTGCGACAGCCGCCGCCGCAGATGCTGGTAAAAAGAAAGAATAGTTCGACATGCTCACTATAAATAATTATTAAAACAATGAAAGCTTTTTTAAAAAATTACAGACAATCACCAAGAAAAGTTCGCTTAGTTGCGAGTCTTCTTAAAGGTAAGCCTGTTACTGAAGCTATAGTTGAGCTTGATTTTTTAGCTAAGCGTGCAGGTTTTCCAATTTCTAAACTTTTACTTTCTGCTGTAGCAAATGCAAAGCAAGTTGGTATTGATAAAGAAAATTTAATGATTAAAGAGTTAAGAGTAGACAAAGGTATCACGATGAAGAGAATGATGCCAGCTGCTATGGGTACTGGTCACAGGATAAACAAACGAACAAGTCATGTAACATTAGTTTTAGCAGAAAAGGTTGTTAAAACAACAAAGGTAAAGAAGGTTAAAAAGGCAAAAAAATAATTATATGTCAAAAATAGTTCACCCATATGCACATAGATTGATAATGCTCCGAGATTGGAAATCTCGATGGTTTGCTGATCCTAAAAAATATAATGATTTTCTTAAGGGTGATGTTTTGATTCGTGAATATCTTGAAAAGAAATTACGAGGTATGTATATTTCTACAATTGAAATTGAAAGAAATCAAAAAATGACTCGTTTCATTATTAAGACTTCACGTCCAGGTTTGATCATTGGTAGAAATGGTGAAGGAGCTACTAAGTTGAAAGCTGATATCTTGAAAAAGATGGAGAAGTTAAAACTTACTAAACCAGAAGACTTTAAATTAGAAATAGTAGAAATCACAAATCCAGAAGCTGATGCTGCTATCGTTGCTTATATGATTGCTGAAGGATTAGAGAAGAGAATGCCTTATCGTCGTGTTATCAAACAAGTACTTGAAAAGGTCATGTCTGCTCGTGGAGTAGAAGGAGCTAGAATAGTTCTTGGGGGGAGACTTGGTGGTGCTGAAATTGCTCGCACGGAAGAGCTTAAGCGTGGTTCTATACCGCTTCAGACTTTCCGCGCGGATATAGATTTCAAACGTGAAAGAGCAGTTCTTTCTTATGGAACTATTGGTATTAAAGTTTGGATTTATCGTGGAAAAATTTTTGCTGAAAAAAATAAAGTAAAAATAGAAAGTAAATAAATATATGTTATTACCTAAAAAAGTAAAATTTCGAAAGTGGCAAACAGGACGCACTAATCTAAAGAAGGTTACCCCTGACACAAGAGGAATAAAATTAGCCTTCGGTTCTTTTGGTTTAAAATCAGAAACTCAAGCTAGAGTAAAATCAAATCAAATTGAATCCGCCAGAAAAGCTATGTCACGATCATTAACTAAAGCTGGAAAATATTGGATTAGAATTTTTCCAGATAGACCTTATACCGCTAAACCAGCTGAAATGGGAATGGGAAAGGGAAAGGGCGACCCGCAAGGTTATTGTTTCGATGTTTTACCAGGAAGAATTATTTTTGAAGTTGATGGAGTTGACGAAGCTATTGCGAGAGAAGCTCTTAGAAAAGCTGGAACAAAACTTCCAATCAAAACAAGAGTAATTGCAAGAGTTCGTAAGGTATAATTTTATGGCTAAAAAAGATAAAAACAATTTTAAAGGAATGAAGAAAGATGAACTTGCAAAAGAACTTGCAACTTTGCGCGAGAGTATTCGTTCCATGCGTTTTAAAGCGGAGGGTTCTAAGTCTAAGAATGTTAAAGAAGTTGGAACTTTTAAAAAACAAATTGCTAGAATTTTGACTGAAATAAATAAAAATAATACAAAGAGTAAAAAATAATTTTATGGCAAAGAAAATAAACAAAGAAATAAAGAAGGATACAAATACAGGTAAGGGTTTAAAACTTTCTGGTGTTGTAGTTTCTGACAAGATGGATAAAACTGTAGTTGTCACTGTGTCACGTTTCGTTGAACATGCTAAATATGGGAAGTTTTACAAAGTTAGTAAGAAATATAAAGCCCATGATGAAGAGAATAAATATAAAACAGGAGATAAGGTAGAGATAGTTTCCACTCGACCTATATCTAAGGATAAAAATTTTAAAGTATTAGGAATAGTCAAATAATTTTATGATTCAACCAGAAACATTAGTAAAAATAACAGATAATGCCGGAGGCACCGTGGGTAAGGTGTTTAAGGTTTTAGGTAGTGCACATAAAAGATATGCAACTCTTGGTGAGTTGGTTATAATTTCTGTCAAAATCGCAAGTCCAAGAAAGGCCGTTAAGAAGAAAGATGTACACCAAGCAGTAGTAGTAAGAACTCGTAATGCATACAGAAGAAAAGATGGTTCTTATATTCGTTTTGATGATAATGCTGTGGTGATATTGGAAAAGGGTAAAAAAGATCCTAAAGCAGGACGCGTTTTTGGACCAATACCACGCGAGTTAGCTGAAAAAGGTTTTCAGAAAATTATTTCTTTAGCTCAAGAAGTTATATAAATATATGAAATTAAAAAAAGGAGATAATGTAATAGTAATCACGGGTAAAGATAAAGGTAAAAAGAGTAAAATACTCCGTGTTTTGGTGAACGAAAATAAAGTTATCGTAGAAGGTGTAAACATGATGAAGAAACATCAACGTCCACGAAAATCAAACGAAAAGGGAAGTATGATGGATATTGCTATGCCTCTTAATGCTTCAAATGTTATGATACTCGATCCTAAATCAGGAGCTGGTTCTCGTATTGGAATGAAAATAGTTGGTGGAAAGAAAGTAAGAATTGCACGAAAGAGTAATCAAGAAATATAATTTAAATTTATGAAACATTTAACTGTTAAAGAAAAAGAAATAGCAGCATATGAAAAAATGAAAACAACTTTTCATTACAAAAACATCATGGCTGCTCCAAAATTAAAGAAAATAGTTTTAAACATTGGTACTGGTACGGCAATGAAGAAAGATAAGAACAAGAACGAAGCTATTTCACAACGTCTTGCAAAGATTACTGGACAGAAGCCAGCACTTCGAGGTGCTAAGCAATCAATCTCATCTTTCAAAATTAGACAAGGAGATCCTGTCGGTGTAGTTGTTACATTACATGGTAAGAGAATGTATGTTTTTTTAGAAAAGCTTATCAATGTTGCACTTCCTAGAACTAAAGACTTTCGTGGTATAAATCGTAAAGCAGTTGATAGTATTGGAAACTTAACTATTGGTATTAAAGAACATACAATATTTCCTGAGACAGCCGATGAAGATATCAGAGATGTATTTGGTCTTGCCGTCACAATTATTTCTTCTGCAAAAAATAAACAAGAAGGAACAACTTTTTTTGAACTTATAGGTATTCCATTTAAGAAAGAAGAAGAAAAGAAAAAGTAATCCATTCGACAAGCTCAGGATAAAAAACACTCAAAACGAAAGATACCCCAGCGCAAAGCTTGGGGTTTTTCTTTTGGCACATTGTGCCGATTATCGTACCGCCCACCGAGATGTGTGGGCGGGTGTGTAGAAGAACTTCAGTGGGCGATGGCTTGAAGGTGATGCCAACCCGCGATGTGGTACTGGTGGTACTCACGAAGGAAGTCTTCTGTGTGTTCAAGAAGTGCTTCCACGCTTCCAGTGTGAAAGCGGCTACGCTTGTTGTACTCCTTGGTGGTGAAGTCGTCACTCGATACCATCCCCACTTTGATTACTGATTCACCAGCTTCATTGCATACAAGAAAACTGGTGAACACTTCCGACTGTTTATTTTTCACCAGATACAGTCGATCGTGCGGGTATTTCGAGTTCAACTCTTCGAGCAACCAATCGAGCTTCTTGTAGATCCTCCTGTTGATCTTGTTCTCAGGAGAAATCTTAAGAAGCTTCCGCACCAGTTTGCCGACGTCAGTCTGGCGTACCTTGAATACAATCATTGTTTCCCGTATCCCCAACAGAGCGATGGGGATAATGAAAAGTACAGGCAGAATGTCGTACATGTCATTCTCTCTTTGTTGAGGGTTCTTCCTTTTGTGTCAGGAAGTCGTATCCAAAGAAGAACACCGCTGCGATTGCCAGTCCCAACATTACGAAGCCCCAGTAGATAGGGCCCCGTTCAAGCGGAGGCTTTTTCCAGAAGAGTCTCATAACCTTGTGGTCCTTGGCGTGGCCGTCGGAAGTGGTTTATTACTAGGTGCATCTGTCTATCTTATACTCCTCTGGTTTTAAAATATCAAGTAAAAACAACAACAGCCCTGAAGTAAAACTCCTAGGGTCTGTGTGGCATTGTGCCGATTGTGATTCCGCCCCTCGAGATATATGGGGCGGGTTGAGTTGATGGACATCAGCTCGTTTTCTTCTTGAGAGCATACTGAAACAGTACTGTTCCGATGTGACGAATTACGTCACCGGTTTCTCCCTCGACTACCCTGCGGTCCTGGATGTACGACCGCGCGGAGGGGACTCCTCTGAGAATTACCACTTTCAGAATCAGGTGATTCTCATTGTCGAACACCCCAATCTGGTGTTCCGTGATTGATTCGACGTACATGCCGAATTCTCCGAGATTATTAATCTCGATTCCCGTGCGCACCGCACGGGAGAGCCTCTTCGTCAGAGACTCCGGGCTTTCAGCAGGTGTGGTCTGTTGCGGAATCGTCATTTTTTTCCCGGTTGGACGTTAAGTCTTTAGAACACCCATACATTGTTATATTACATGTGTTTTCTTAAGTCAATTTCTTTAATTGACTTTTTTCTTTTATCTGATAGTATGTGATGCAAGGGAAGAGAGCTTCGGTCAATCCATTTTTCTCCTTTAATTCCTTATTTTAGGGGCTTAAAGAATAAAAGTGAGATATTACGAAGTCATCCCAAATATTATTTTATATGGCAAAAGCATCAGTATTAGCAAGAAATAGAAAGAAACCCAAGTTTTCTACTCGACAGAAAAATCGATGTTTTCGTTGTGGTCGCGGAAATGGTTTCATGAGAGATTTCGGTATTTGTCGTATTTGTTTTAGAGAATTAGCAAACGAAGGAATGCTTCCGGGTGTTCGTAAGTCAAGTTGGTAAATAAATTTTATGGATTCAATTTCAAACATGATAATAATGTTGAAGAATGCAAGTCTTGCTGGCAAAGACTCTGTCTCTGTTCCATTTTCTAAGATGAAGAATTCTATTGCAGTTTGTTTAAAACAAGAAGGGTATATTATTGATTTTAGTAAAAAAGTTAAGAAAGGTATTCCTGTTTTAGAAATGGATCTTTCTTATGTAGATAAAAAACCCAAAATAACTGAAGTAGAAAGAATTTCTAAACAATCACGACGCGTATATTTTGGAGTAAAAGAAATTCATTCAGTTAGAAGCGGTTCTGGACTTCTTGTTATGTCTACACCAAAAGGAATTTTATCAGGTAAACAAGCTCGCAAGGAGCAAGTCGGAGGTGAGGCTTTATTTAAAATTTGGTAATTAAATTATTATATGAGTAGAATTGGAAAACAAGAAATACAAATACCAAAAGGAGTAACCGTCACACAATCTGGCAATACTATTACTGTTTCTGGCCCAAAAGGTAAAATCTCTAAAATTTTTAGAGATGACATAACTATTACAATTGGCGCTGAGAGTATAACTTTAAATATTAAGAGAAATGATAAATTTTCTAAAGCTCTTTGGGGTACGTATGCTTCTCATTTAAAAAACATGATTAAGGGTGTTGAAACCCTATACCAAAAGAAATTAATTCTTGAAGGTGTTGGTTTTAAATCAGAAGTGAAGGGCAAAGAATTTGTTTTTGCTCTTGGGTTTTCCCATCCAGTTATTGTTGCTATTCCAGAGGGTATTACAGCAACAGCAGAGAAGAATAATATAACCATTACAGGTATTGATAAAGAATTGGTGGGTTCCTTTACAGCAATGGTTCGTGCATTAAAGAAGCCAGAACCATATAAAGGTAAAGGCATGCGTTATGATGATGAGGTTATAAGACGAAAACAAGGTAAGAAAACTGCATAAATATTATGAAAAAGAATAATGACAAAAGAGCAAGATTGAAATTGAAAATTAGGGCAAAAATCTCTGGAACTTCGGAGCGCCCAAGACTTTCTGTTTTTAGATCAAATAAATTTATCTATGCTCAAATTATTGATGATACAAAGGGCAAGACATTGGTACAAGCAAGTGATGCTAAAATTACAAAAGGTACAAAAACAGAAAGAGCCAAAGAAGTAGGTAATGCTATCGCTCTTGTATGTTTGAAAAATAAAATAAATAAAGTTGTTTTTGATAGAAATGGATTTAAATATACAGGACGAATAAAATTAGTAGCTGATGCTGCTCGCGCGGGTGGGCTTAACTTTTAATATATATGGAAAAAGGAAACGAAAAAACAAATGATAGAAGGGGTGGTGGTAAGAGACCAGGATCCTTCGCACGACCAAAGCCTGAATTTGATCAGAAGATTTTAGATATTCGTCGTGTCACTCGTGTTGTTGCTGGTGGACGCAGATTTTCTTTTTCTGTTGCTCTTATTGCTGGAGATAGAAAAGGTTCTATTGGTCTTGGACTTGGTAAAGCAGGAGATACTTCACTTGCTATCAATAAAGCACTTCGTAATGCAAAGAAAAATATGGTTAGAGTAAAGCTTACAAAGACTATGTCTATTCCTTATGAAATTAAAGCAAATTTTGCAAATGCTGAAATAATGATAATACCAAACAAGGGACGAGGACTTGTAGCTGGATCTGTCCTTCGTGATATTGCTAAATTAGCAGGTATTAAAGATATTACAGGCAAAATTTTGTCTGGTAGTAAAAATAAATTAAACAATGCAAAAGCAGTTATGGAGGCACTTTCAGAAATTTCTATTAAATATACGAAACCAGTTGTAGAGACCGTTGTA
>JAYSNU010000055.1:0-2086 GCA_043723545.1 Candidatus Nomurabacteria bacterium
AGATTTCGCTCGTACAGAATCAGTTGCGACAACTTCTTCGTCTTCATCATCTCCTTTTAAAAAATCTTTTAAGAAATTAATACGGTCATTTTTAGACATCTTTATAAAATTTTCTATTTCTTTCGTGTCATTTCTATTCAATTTCGTGGGAATAAAATAAAATCTTGAAACCAATGTAGATAAAAGAGCATTTTTATCTGGAACAATTAAGAAAAAGTGGGTATTTTTTTTAGGTTCTTCAAAAATTTTCAAAAGTGCGTGTTCGGCATCTAGGGAAAATTGATTAGCTGAAATAATAAATATTTTTTTACCAGAAGAAAAACTCGTTTCATCTACCATAGAACGAAGTAATGATACTTCGTTCATTTTAAAATTATCTAAATGGATTTGACACAAATCTGGATTATTCAATATAGATATACCCAAAATTTTCATAAAAGAAAGAATTTCAGGTAAAATCTCATCTCGCACACCTTCCACCAAATATGCATGGTGTAAATTGTTTTTATCTAAATAATTTTGAATCATTTTTATTTTTTACTTAACACGGTTTTTTTATAGACATCTAAATGTTCTAACGCTATACCAGTACCATTAACTACACAAAAAAGTGGTTCATCTGCCAATATTGCCTTAACTCCAGTTTTACGATAAACCAAATCTGTTAGATTTCTAAGTTGAGAACTACCTCCAGTCATTATTATTCCATAATCCATGATATCAGAAGCGAGTTCTGGTGGTGTTTCTTGCAAGACATCTTTGATCGCTTTGATTATTTGTTTTAATTCAGAATCAATTGCTTTTACTATTTCATTTGTGCCAACCTGGGCAGATCTGGGTAAACCCTGGATAAAATCTCTTCCTTTTATGGTTACTTTTAATTCTTCTTCTAAATGTATAGCTGCCCCAATTTTGATTTTGACTTCTTCGGCAGTTCTATCGCCTATCGCTAAATTGAAAGTTTTTTTAATATGATCTGCTATAGCTTGATCAATTTTGTTTCCCGCACATTTAACAGAAGTAGAAGAAACTATTCCACCAAGAGAAATAACAGCCACGTCAGTAGTACCACCACCAATATCCACCACCATGTATCCTCTCGATTCATAAATTGGAATTCCAGCACCTATCGCTGCCAAGATTGGTTCTTTAACAACATAAGCATTTTTTGCGCCGGCCCGTATGGCTGCTTCAACAACCGCTCGTCTTTCTGTAGAAGTAACTCCAGCTGGAACAGAAACCATAACATCTGGTTTGAAAAGATTAAATTTCCCCATCGCTTTATTTATAAAATATTTGAGCATTGCTTCGGTCACTCTATAATCCGCGATAACACCATCTTTCATTGGACAGTAAGTAATGATAGATTCGGGCGTTTTACCTATCATATCTTTGGCTTCGAAACCAATA
Source organism: Candidatus Nomurabacteria bacterium (assembly GCA_043723545.1). Taxonomy (GTDB): domain Bacteria; phylum Patescibacteriota; class Minisyncoccia; order Phycocordibacterales; family UBA9973; genus UBA9973. Next base: position 1,411 of record JAYSNU010000055.1, read on the forward strand.
GCAAGAATTTTGTTGTCCTGTTCAGAAACTGCTACAACAGAAGGCTCGTTTAAAACGATACCCTTACCAGGCAGAAATACCAAAGTGTTTGCGGTGCCTAAATCTATACCTAATTTTCGTGAAAAAATACCCATGAGCCTAAATATATCACAATTGTGATAGAATGAAAATATGAAAATTGTGACGATTATTCCACTAGCGAAAGGAGTTTTTAAAGAAAATTTAACCTATTTTACCTCAAAAGAAATAGCCAATGGAAATATTGTTTCTATCACTTTGCGTAATAAAAAAATACTTGGTTTGGTTGTAGCAAATAGTGATGCTAATAGTTCTAAGAGTGACATTAAGGGTATGAATTTTAATTTAAAAAAGATTGTTGATGTAAAAGAACATTCTATATGGACTAAGGAATTTTTAGAATCTGCTTTTTTAGTTAGTAAATATTTTGCTGGAAATGTTGGAGACTCTATATCCTCCCTCATACCATCTATATTAAAAGAAGAGTACGACAAAATAATAAAACTCTCCGGAGATGTTTTAAAAAATAATGTTACAGTCAAAAACATAAAAGAAGAAAAATTACTTTTACAAGCATCATCCGAAGATAGAATTTCTTATTATAAAACCATGATTCGTAGTTCTTTTGCAGAAAAAAAATCTGTATTCATTGTTTTAC
>JAYSNU010000056.1:0-10948 GCA_043723545.1 Candidatus Nomurabacteria bacterium
CACAGAGTTATTATTACAGTTATTCAGAAAGTTATTACTACAGCCAGAGTTATTACTACAGCCAGAGTTATTACTACAGCTACAGCCAGAGTTATTACTACAGCTATAGTCAGAGTTATTACTACAGCCAGAGTTATTATTACAGTTATTCAGAAAGTTATTACTACAGCCAGAGTTATTATTATAGTCAAGGATCTTACGGTTGTTGGGCAAATGGACACGACGCACCCATAATTGATAACCTGTGTGGGTCAGAACCAAATTGTTGTAGTGGAAATAGTAACGGGTATGTTTGTGTTGAATATGCTTGTTGATGTATTAAGAAGAAATTATTAAAAATTTATGTTATTATTAGTTTAATTGTTATAAATATATGAAAGAGTCTAATTTAAAAAAGGTTTTAGTTATTGTTTTGGTTCTCGTGGCTGTTGTTCTAGCCTTGCTTTTGTTTAAGCAAAAAGTAGGTGTTCCTTCTGATACCTTGGGTGATAAAAATTTAGGTTCTCCAATTGCGTCAAATTGGGCTCCTGCTCCTGGAACTGAGAAAGAATATTTATTTAGTATAAAGAATGATGCTCCGGAAGCAGAAAAACAGAGACACTTTTTCTATGCAACAAGTATTTCAAAAGTATCTGAATTTTTGAATCTTACTAATTGTAATCCCGATCCACTGGTCATAAAAGTAAAAAATGGTGCAATTTTAAAATTAAAAAATGATGGCGATGCTGAACTTTCTATTGGTATAGATGCAAGTCATATATATGTTGTGCCCGCGAAATCAGTTAAAGAAATTAAGGCAGATTTAGGCAAGGGTACTGGACTCTATGGTTATGGTTGTAATGCTTCCAAGACACCAGCTGGTATGATATTTGTTGAAAAATAATCTTAATTTTGTGGTAAAATATTAGTATGATTAATGTTCTTAAAAAGAATTATTTTTTGGTAATAGTTTTTGTGCTTGTTTGCATCAACTTTTTTCTTATTAAAAGTATTTTTAATGTTAATTTATTTAAAATAAATTCTTCCCAGAAAGATGTTTCTTCTTTGAGTTTAGATCTGACTGATTTTAATAGTAAAAATATTAAAAACTTTAAAGAAATGTCTGATTATTTTTCTGCCCTGGCTGAAAAAAGAGGGGCAGAATATGCTTTTGACTTGCTCAAAATTATTCCGCCAGCTTCTGGCATAGACATGCATCTTCTTGGTCACAAGATAGGTGATGTTTTATATAAACAGGAGGGTATCAATGGTATTTATAAATGTACACAAGATTTTCGCAATGCTTGTTCACACACTATTGTTGTGGGTATTCTTTTTGATAAAGGAGAGAAAGCATTATCTGAGATTGCTGATGTTTGCCGTAAAGCCCCAGGTGGTTCTGGGGCGTATACAATGTGTTTTCATGGTTTAGGGCATGGAGTACTTGCTTATAATGATTATAATTTAGAAAAGACTATGAAGATGTGCGAGAAAAATGGAACCTCTGAATTTGGTTTTAGAGAATCTTCCGAATGTGTAGGTGGTGCAATTATGGAAATGATAGGTGGAGGTTTTCATGATGAAGTTGCTTGGAAAAAAGAAAGACCTAAATATATTTCTAATACGAATCCTTTATCACCGTGTTCTTTAGATATTGTTCCCAAGGATGCCAAAGAAATGTGTTATGCATATTTAACCCCACATCTTTTTGAAGCTGCAGGGGCAAATTTAGGTAATCCTAATCCTATTACTTTTAATAAAGCATTTAATTTTTGTGACAAAATATCAAGTGATGATATTAGTTCAAGGCGAGCATGTTTTGGTGGATTTGGTAAAGAGTTTATAGTTTTGGCCAAAGATAGAGATATAAGAAATATGAATAATTTTACCAAAGAAGAATTAAATAAAGTGCATAAATGGTGTGCTTTGTCTAAATTAAAAGATGGAGAAGAATTTTGCATGAATAGTGCAGTTACATCTTTGTTTTGGGGTGGGGAAAACAATTCACAGGTTGCAATTGATTTTTGTTCCTCAGCTTCTAATGTTTTACAGAAATCTTGTTTTGATGTTCTTTTGGGTAATGCACATCAATACTTAACATTTGAAAAATCTTTATCAGATTTTTGTCAGATTTTACCAGAATCATATAAACAAGAATGCTTGAAAAAATAAGAGTAAATAAAAAAATAATATTTATCTTTATATTAATAATTTTATTCATATTCATTTCTTTTAAAGAAATGAATATTAGATTACAAAAAAAAGATTCTTCCCTTAAAAATAACGAAGAAGTTTTTGTTCCGATAAATAAAATAAATATATTAGAAGAGAAAAAGAAATGGTCTGAACTTATAGGTAGAATTGGTGGAGATAAGGCATATGCAAAATTTAAAGAAGTTTTTTCTTTCGAAGTAAACGGCAACCAGCATTCTGTTGCTCATTTATTTGGCGAACTTTTATATGATAAATTGGGTGTTAGTTCTTTAAAAGTTTGTGATGAAACTTTTGGTTTTGGATGTTATCACGGTGTATTTACTTCAGCAATTGGAGACAAGGGGCCTAGTATCTTAAAAGATTTAGATAAAATTTGCATTGAGAAATCTGGAACAGGTGGTTCTGGGTGTCAGCACGGTTTGGGTCACGGTTTAGTAGAATATTATGGACATACAATTGAAGGCTTAAATAAAGCTCTTATTTCGTGTAATCAAACCACAGTTTTTGCCAAAAAATTCGGTTGCACTTCTGGTGCTTTTATGGAATTTAATATTCCAAATTCTATTTCTAATATTGATAAAAAAGAATTTTATCCCAAGGATCCTTATTATCCGTGTCCTCTAGTTCCGAGTAAATTTCAAGAATCATGCCATTATGAATTAGCACAATATTGGCAGAACGTTTTAGAGAGAGATTATACAAAAATGGGTATTTTGTGTTCTAGTATTAAAGATCAAGTAAATAGAGAGTCTTGCTATCTAGGTATAGGTCATATTGTGGTGGAATCTTTACAGATGAATATAAAAAATGCTGAAGATGTGTGTAATAAAATGCCTGACCAAGATGGTAGACTTCTATGTATGGCTGGTATTACTTGGGAAGTATTTGGCAATAAAGATACAAGACCAAAAGCCAAAGAAGCTTGTAAGACACTACCAGCAAATTTATTTAATAAATGCCTTATTAAAGCTGATTTTGTAAAACACAATGGAGAAATTTTTAACAATTTGTAGAAAAAATATTTTAGTTGTTCTTATTATTGTTCTTATTGTTTTAGAACTTGGTTTTTTCAAATGGGATTTTTTATCGAGTGTGTTAAGAAATTCTCACAATAATGTTGTTTCAGAAAACACTATAAATGATTATGCTAAACAAGTTATGGATAAATGCGCTTCTGATAAATATCGTCTGGGTTGTTATGATAAAGAAATACCCAAGTTGATAGATAGGATTTCGATGGAAGATGCTTTTCGAGTTACTCGCATTGTTCAACAGAGTGAAGGAGATAATTATTTGTATTGTCATGTTTTAGGTCACAATCTAAGTGCTAAAGAAACAGCCAAAGACCCAACTAAATGGCAAGAAGTAGTTACTCGATGTCCGAGCGGTATGTGTTCAAATGGTTGTATTCATGGTGCTTTTCAAGAGAGATTTAGAACTGAAACAATGACTAGCGAGGAAATAGATAAAGTTCTACCAGAGCTTAAAACTGTGTGCGAGGCGAGGGGAAATTGGAATCCAACTGGTATGGAACGCGCTAGTTGTTATCATGCTATTGGCCACCTTATTATGTTTATAAGTAATGGAAATATAAATAAATCAAATCAAGTTTGTGAAAACTTACCCGAGAGTTATCTGCAAATGTGTTATGACGGTAATTTTATGCAAATTTTCCAACCACTTGGACAAGAAGATATTGATTTAGTGAAAGATATTGCACCCAAGACACCAAAGGAAGCTGAAGTTTTTTGTGCTCCTTACTCTGGATTAAAAAAGAGTTCTTGCCATCAGGAATCTTGGCCACTATATTTAGATCAAATAATGAAACCAGCTGGCCTTGTAAAATTTTGTTCTTATACTAACGATATAGCAATGCAACAACGATGTTATAACGCATTATTTTATGTGGTGGTCGCTGAAGTAAGATTAGATTTAGTTAAAATAAAAGAGTTTTGTTCAGGATTACCTGATTCTAAAAAAGGTCTTTGTTTTTCAAATTCAGCCTCAAGAATGATAGAAACTGATTATGGTCTTGCTGACAAAGCAGTCTCTTTGTGTAAGACGGCAGAGACTTTTGGTGTTGGAGAGCAATGTTATAATGAATTAATTCGATATTCAACTTATAATTATCATCCTAATTCTGAGAGAGCTAAGTATTTGTGTGATGTTTTGCCGGGAGTGTGGAAAGTTAAATGTAAAGACAAATTGTAATTTTTTGTTATATATTATATGAATTTAATTTTTAAAAAACTTATTTTATTTATAATTTTGTCGTCAATTATTTTTTCTGTATTTTTTGTTGTCACAAAAATAACAAAACGTTCCACTTCATCTTTAGTTACTAAAAACGAAGCTGGGAAATATCTTATAGAATTACATGAAGATGGATTTCATCCACAAGAGTTAAACATAAAATTAAACGATGTGGTTAAATTTACCAGCACCACAGGTAGGCCATTTTGGCCAGCTTCAGATTTTCACCCTACTCATACTATTTATTCAGAATTTGATCCCAAAAATCCAATTTCACCTGATAAAAGTTGGAGTTTTAAATTTGAAAGAGTTGGCAAGTGGAGATTGCATGATCATTTGGCGCCATATTATACGGGTACTATAAATGTGATAGATGGTGGCAGGGTGGAAAAACTTAATTGTATTGATTTTTCTAAAGATGGGAATGGATCTATGAGAAATCGTTGCTGGAATGAAGCACTTGTTGAGGCTCTTGATAGTGGGGGAGTAAAGGGAGCTATGAAGAAAGTACAAGAATTATATATAACAGACCCAGCTTTTATTTCTAATGGTTGCCATACATGGGCACATGTCGTTGGAGATATGGCTTTTGATAAAGATGGATATAAAGATAATAATGTTGAGAGCTGGGATTTCCCCATAGAAACAACATATTGTGGCTATGGATTTTTTCATGGTTTATTTGAACATTTTTTTAGAACACATCCGGATGTAAAATTAGCCCAAAGGATATGTAACCGTTTGACGGATACTTTTTCAAAAGAAATTCCACGAATAAGACAAACATGTTTTCATGGAGTTGGTCATGGTTTCATGCCAGAACCACCACCTGTAAAAATATGGAGTGATCCATATGCTATGATGACGACGGCTCTTGAAGCGTGTAGGACGATTTCTCCGACAAACGATATAATGGAAAATAGAGAATGCATGGAGGGGAGTTTCAATGTTATGGCTAATTGGATGGATGCGAAAGAATATGGTTTGAAAATGGATGAGAAAGAACCGTTGGAATTTTGTAATAAACAAAAAGATAAAGAAACTGTTACTGCTTGTTTTTATGAGTATGCCATGCGACTTACTAGTTTGGCTAAAGATGATATAGTTAAAATAGCAACAGAATATATCAAGCCATCTTATGATGAAGTTTTATCTGAAATGATTATTGATTCTGCTGCGGCTAGTTTAGTGGAAAGATATCTTTCTTTGACGAATTATGATTTTTTGGTCGAAAGATGTCTTAAAATACCAACTAATTTAAAACATGCCTGTCTTTCGGGTATGAGTGGTGGTTTTATTGCTCATGGCGAACCCGGAAAAGAATATACAAAAGCAATTGTTGTTTGCAATTCTAAGGTATTATCTGAAATAGATAAAGATTGGTGTTTTAGTAATTTGACTAGTAAATTTCCTAATAATTATACTAAAGAAAAAATAACACAAACAATTTGTCCGATTATTCCAAGTAGGTTTCAACATTATTGCAAATGAAGTTCAAAATAATAATTATTATAATAAGTGCATTGATAGTTGCTGAGAGCATAGCTTTTTTAAAGCCAGATTTTTCTTTCGTAAAAGAATTTATAAAAACAAGCAATTCAGCTTCAAATAAAACTTTAGCTGATTATGCGCAAAAAGTTGTAGAAAAATGTTCGAAAGAAGCATATACCCCAAGTTGTTACGATAGAGAAATACCGAAATTAATGGATTATATATCTATGGAAGATGCATTCGCTGTTACTAAACTTGTCCAAGAGCAAGATGACAAATACCTTTATTGTCATGTGTTGGGTCACAATTTGAGTCGCAGAGAGACTGAGAAAGATCCTAGTAAGTGGGTGGATGTTATAACAAGATGTCCGTCAACAATGTGCAACAATGGTTGTCTTCACGGGTCTATGATGGCTCGATATAAAACTGAATCTTTGACTGATGCTCAAATAGAAGAACTGAAACCAGATATGAAAATAATTTGTGAACCACGTGGAACTTGGCATCCATTACCGATTGAACAATCTATGTGTTATCACGCCATCGGACATTTAGCGATGTATATAACAAATGCAGATTTGAATAAATCAGCTGATTTGTGTGATTTGGTTGGTGTTAAAGATGATGGTCGCAATTATGTACAAACATGCACCCAAGGAGTTTTCATGCAAGTTTTTCAGCCACTTGAACCAGAAGATTTTACTTTGGTTGAAAAGCTTACACCTAAAAAAGAAGATGTAAAAAAATTCTGTGCACCGTTTAAAGAAAATCCAATTAGATTTACAGCTTGTAATATAGAATCTTGGCCTCTTTTTAGAGATGAGTTAAAAGTTGCAAAAAATATAGAACGTTTCTGTTCATTTTCCAATATACCTTTTGCTTATAAAACATGTCAGTCAGCAATGATGAATCTTGCTACCGCAGACTTTGCGGTGGATCATGATGATTTACCTAAGTTGGATAAATTTTGTATGGATTTCTCTATTAGCGAACGTAAGTCGGATTGTTATACTTTTATAGCGGCACGTTTGATGCAAATAGATCCGAGTTATGTTAACAAGGGTCTTGAAGTGTGTAAATATGCTGAAAAAAGGGGATTGGCAAAAGAATGTTTAAAACTTATGGCTGTTTATGGTAAAAGAACTTATCATGTAGGAAGTAATGAGTTTAAGGGTTATTGTGATAAAATGCCAGGAGAATGGAAAAATTATTGTTTAACAAATAATTCAAAGGATCAATGAATAAAAAATATTTAATTAGTATTGTTGTTTTAATTTTATTTGTATTTTCATTGTTTTATTTTTATAAAATTAGAAATTTTTATCCTGGAGTTAAATTAGCACCAGTTATTGTGGAATTAAATGAAGATGGTTTTACTCCCAATGAGATTACTATATTAAGAGGGCAGAGTGTTACTTGGAAAACTACAAGAGGTAAGCAATTTTGGCCTGCTTCTAATCTTCACCCATCGCATACATTATATCCCGAGTTTGATCCATTAAATCCTGTACCAGCCGACCAGACTTGGACTTTCAGGTTTGATAAAATTGGTAGCTGGATATATCATGATCATTTGTCTCCTTATTATAAGGGAAAGGTAAATGTTCTTGCTAAGTAGAATGAATAAAAAGTCTTTAATTTTTTTGGGAATCGTTGTCTTTATTTTAGGATCTTCTTTTTATTTTTATAAAATAAAATCTTCTAAAATAGAAATTATTTCATTAGAGAAAGTGGCAGAGATAATAAAACTTAGTAATTGTAATAATTTAGAAAAAAATAAAATATTAGTATGCTGGGATAATTTGGTAAAAAATACTGCCAAAGAACAAGGTGTATCTACTTCTCTTAAGATTCTTTCTTTTATTTATAATAACCCTAAATTGAGCGCTAATTGTCATAGTTTTGCTCATACTATTGGAGGTGAGGCATATTTACAATTTGAAAAGAACAATAAGATAGATATATCACCGGAAATGAATTTTTGTGGTTTCGGTTTTTATCATGGATTCATGGAAGAGCTTTTTGTTAAAGGAGGAGACATTCAAACTGCCAGAGATCTTTGTTATTACATGGACAAACAAACAGGCAATAAATGGCAATCTACGAGCGGGGCATGTTTCCATGGTATAGGTCATGGTGTTGTTGATGGTGAGAATCGGTCAGATTGGGGCAATGCACAAGTTTTGATAAAACCAGGTTTAGAGCTTTGTGATAAGGTGGCAGCAACTAATTTGGAACATTATCGATGTTATGGAGGAGTTTTTAATTCCATTGATATTGCTTTTTCTAGTGGAGAATATGGCTTAGAGCTGTCTAAAGAAGATGCTATAAATTTTTGTGAATCACAAAAAGTTCAATATCAGGGTGCTTGTTATTCTGATATGGCTGCTAGTTTTATAATGCGCAATACGTCAGAGGATCTTTTAAAGGCAGCAAAATTAATTTCAAGTATAAAAGAAGATAGTAATGCTATCGAAGCGATGAGAATTGCAGCTGCATATAAAGCTCGGGCACTTATAAGTAAGGGTGATTTTAATTTTAAAAATATTATTGAAACTTGTAAATCTATACAAAATCGTTTGATAATTAATTGCATAAAAGGTTTTGGTGCTGGTTTGGTAGAGTTTGGACCACCGGGTAAAGAACAAGAGAAGGCTTTTGAGTTTTGTGGTAATGCAATTTTAAAACAAGAAGAAAAGAATGCTTGCTCTGAGGAAGTTATCGGTTTATTGAGAGTTGCTTTAAGTGAAAAACAATTTAATATGGTATGTATACAGGCTGGAGATAAATTGGGGATGGAATGGAAAGATTTTTGTTTAAATAACGTAAAGATACAATGAATAAAAGATATTTAATTTTTTTAATGATAGCATGTTTATTTTTATTTTTATTTTTTGCTTTTTATTTTTCTAATTTCGTTAAATCTAATATAAAAATCAATTTATCTGTAGAAGAGAAATTTGATTTGGGTAATTGTGATGATGCCAAGAATGATAAAACACAAATGTTACATTGTTGGGATGATCTTGTTAAGAATGCAGTTAAAAGCGGTGGAGTAGCGCACTCTTTGAATTTGTTGGCAAAACTTTATGAAAATCCAATATTCGCAGAAAATTGTCATAGTTTTACACACTCTATAGGAGGTGCAGCATATGATGAATTCAAAAAAAATAATAAGATAGATATTTCTCCCAAAATGAATTACTGTAGTTTTGGTTTTTTTCATGGATTTATGGAAGAGCTTTTTTTCAAAGGAGAAGACATTCAAACTGCTCGAGATCTTTGTGCTTATATGGACAATCAGACAGATAATGTTCTTAAATATACAAGTGGGGCATGTTTCCATGGTATAGGTCATGGGGTTGTTGATGGTGAGAAAAAGGCAGATTGGGGTAACCCAAAAGCTCTAGCTAGACCAGGATTAGAACTTTGTGACAAAGTGGTAAGAAATGCTGAAGAAGGATATAGATGTTTTTCCGGAGTATTTAATTCGATTGCCATTGCCTTTTCTGGTCATCAGTATGGACTTGTTCTCAATATGAAAGACCCATTTAAATTTTGTAGAGAAGGAGAAGAAAAATATAAAAGAGCTTGTTATGCAGAAATGGCAGCAGCAATTATGAACTCTTTTTCTAGTGATCTTTTAAAAACAGCTCAAACAACTGAAAACATAAAAGAAGATTTTTATGCGAAAGAAGTTATAAAAAATGCAGCAGGGGTTAAGGTCAGTAAATTGATCGGAATAGGAGATTTTAATTTTCCAGAAATTGTTAAAGAGTGTCAATCTCTTTCTGAAAGATTACGATCAACATGTATTAGAGGTTTCGGAGCTAGTCTTATAGAATTTGGCCAACCGGGTAATTCTTATTTGAGAGCTTTTGAATTTTGTGGGCAATCAACTTTAACAGATGAACAAAAATTAGGATGTTTTAGTGATTCTATTGGTTTGCTTAGAGTGACTGTAAATGTAGAGCAATTCACAATGATGTGTAAAAAGGTTGAGGAAAAATATCGTCATTTTTGTAAAATTTAAAAAGTTTGAGAATAGTGTTATTTTTGCTATATTAAAAAGATGTCACTAAGTATTGGAATAGTTGGTTTACCAAATGTGGGGAAATCCACACTTTTTAATGCGCTCACTAAGAAGAGTGTACCAGCTGAGAATTATCCTTTTTGCACCATTGATCCATCAGTGGGTATTGTTCCTGTTCCTGATGACAGGCTTATAAAACTTTCTGAATTTTCAAAATCTAAAAAAACTGTACCAGCAGTGATTGAATTCGTAGATATTGCTGGTCTTGTAGCTGGAGCATCAAAGGGTGAAGGTTTGGGAAATAAATTTCTTACGAATATTCGCGAAGTTGACGCCATTGCACATGTAGTTAGGGTTTTTGAAGATCCTTCTGTTATACATGTGGCAAATAAAATAGATCCCTTGCAAGATATCGGAGTTATTAATTTAGAACTTGTGCTTTCTGATATGGAAATAGTTTCTAAAAGAATAAAAAACTTAGCTGGAGATTTGAAAAAAGGCAGCAAGGATGCAATAGCTGAAGAAATTATTTTAAAAAAAGTTGAGAAAATATTAGAAGAAGGAAGAATGGCTCAAAATGCGAACCTTACTGAAGAAGAAAAATTTAAAATAAAATCTTTAAATTTACTCACCCTTAAGCCAATGCTTTATGTACTCAATACTTCAGAGGCGAATCAAAATGTAGAGTTCGTTGTACCAGGGGATTTTGTAAAACTAGACTCTGTATTTGAAAAAGGTTTTGATGATCTTATTACTGGGAGTTATAGGTTGCTCGGACTTGAGACTTTTTTTACAACTGGAGAAGATGAGTCTAGGGCTTGGACGACGAAGCGTGGTGCTACTGCGCCAGAAGCAGGACGATCAATACATAATGATTTTAAAGATAAATTTATTCGTGCTGAAGTTATTAGCTCTAAAGAGTTACTAGAATGTGGCTCTTATGCTGTAGCTCGTTCTAAAGGTTTGGTGCGTATTGAA
>JAYSNU010000057.1:0-7176 GCA_043723545.1 Candidatus Nomurabacteria bacterium
TTTTGATGTATGTTTTCGCTGATGAAAATTCTATCGTTATTTCCAATAATGAGGGAGCTGTAGATGAAGTTATTTTACGTTTGGCCTCTAGTCAAATAAGTAAATAACATATTAAGTATTTCAAGTTGCTAGAAAAACTTAAAGTGCTATCATTTGCTTATGCTTGATAAGAAAAAAATAAAAGAAAAATTAGAAAAAGAGCGAGATATACTTGTGGAAGAGTTGCGTAGTATGGGTAAGTTGAATCCCGAGAGTGGAGAATGGGAAGCTACTCCAGAAGAAAGAGATTCTAAAGAAACAGATCAGAATGATATGGCTGATCGTTTTGAAGATTTTGAAGCTAGGAGTTCTATGATGCGCGCGCTTGAGCCACGATTAACAAATATTTTGAAAGCTTTGAAAAGTGTAAATAAAGAATCTTTCGGAAGATGTGAAGTTTGTAAAAAAGATATTGAGATGGCGCGTATTGAAGCGAACCCAGCTGCTCGCACTTGTAAGAAACATTTAGAAAGTTAATTTTAAAAAAATGAGTTTTGCAAAAGTTTACTCAGTACAAGTAAATTTATTGAAAGGTGCAATTGTGACGATTGAAGTTGATTTGTCGCGTGGACTACATTCTTTTAGTATTGTTGGGTTGCCCGATAAAGCAGTGGATGAATCTAAGGATAGAGTAAGTGGAGCAATAAAAAATTCTGGTTTTAAATCTCCCAAAGCTTCTAACCAAAAAATAATAGTTTCATTGTCACCGGCTGACCTCAAGAAAGAGGGGCCATTTTTTGATTTGGGAATTGCGATTGGTTATCTGAAAGCGAGTGGTGATATTAAGTTTGATGGAGAAAATAAAATTTTCTTAGGAGAACTTGGGCTTGATGGAACATTGCGTTCTATCCGTGGAGCATTGCCTCTTGTTCAAGAAGCCAAGAGAAAGGGCTTTAAAGAAATATTTTTACCCAAAGAAAATGCTGTTGAAGCAGCTCTTGTAGATGAAATTAAAATTTTTGGAGCGAAAAACTTGAAAGAAGTTATAGAGCATATAGATGAAAATAAAAATCAAAAAGATGAGAAAAAGAAAATATTTATTCAACCAAAAACTAAGATAACTTATAAAAAAGAAAATACGGCCTCTGATTTTGCTGATATTAGAGGACAAGAAGGAGCTAAAAGGGGGCTTGAAATTGCAGCTGCTGGTGGACACAATATTGCTATGTATGGGCCACCAGGCACTGGCAAGACAATGCTTGCACGTGCTTTTGCGGGGCTTTTGCCAGATTTATCTCTAGAAGAAGTTTTAGAAATTACGGGCATACATTCAGTTTTAGGTGTTGTTGATGAATTAGTTTGCACACCACCATTCCGCTGCCCACACCATACTTCTTCTTATGTTTCTATTATTGGTGGTGGAACTTATCCAAAGCCAGGTGAAGTAACTCTCGCCCATAAAGGAGTTTTGTTTCTAGATGAATTTCCTGAGTTTGAAAAAAGAGTTCTTGAGTCATTGAGACAGCCACTTGAAGATAATGTTGTATCAATTTCTCGTGCGAAAGGTACGGCATTGTTTCCATCAAACTTTATTTTAATTGCCGCGATGAATCCATGTCCATGCGGCAATCTTGGTAGTAAACATAAGGCTTGTATTTGTAAACCTTCTGATTTAGATAGATATAAAAGAAAATTATCTGGCCCGATAGTGGACCGTATTGATTTATGGGTTTCTGTTGGAAATGTTGATTATAAAAAATTAGGTGGAGATGGAACAGGGGAGAGAAGTGACAAAATTAAAGAAAGAGTTTTAAGGGCACAGAAAGTTCAAAAAGAAAGATTTGAAAAATTTGGACGTAAAATAAAACATAATAGTGATATGAATGTGAAAGATTTGTCGCAAATGGTAAAACTAACAAAAGAAGTTAGGGATTTGCTTGATGATAGTGCTGAAAAGTTAGGTCTTTCAGCTCGAGCATATCATCGAGTTATTAAAATTGCTCGCACTATCGCTGACCTTGAAAATTCTCTTGAAATAAAATCTAATCATATTCTTGAAGCTATACAGTACAGGCCCAAAGTGAATATTTAAAGTTATCCACAGATATATTGTTGACAGGTGAACGCTCGTTCACTTATACTATATACATGACCAAGTCGAGTCTAAATTAGTAAAAGTAAACATTTTAAAACAATGTCACAATCACAATATTTAAAAATAATTGAAAGAGAAATACAAAGAATTAATAAGAAAATTGATTGGAAGATAGTTACCGGTCAAGAATATTCTAAAGAGGCCAGAGAACACAAACTTCTTCTTCAGAAAGTTCGCTATCATTCACGCCGAACATTTTTCGCCAGACTTTTTCCTTCTTTTTCTTTTCAATTTTAAAAAATGCAAAATACCTATCAAATAAAACTGGAAGAATTTTATGGAGAAAATAAAAGAATGCCTACATATTCAGAAATGATGAAGCTTTTTAATTTTAAATCTAAGAATGCTATTTTTAAAATCGTAGAGAAGATGGTAGGTGCGGGTATTGTTGCTAAAGATCATTTAGGGAGACTTATTCCCACGGAAATTTTCGCAGAGAATATTGTCAGCATACCAAAACTCGGGTTTGTGACTGCTGGTTTCCCAGCTAGTGTTGAAGAAGAATTGGTAGATACCATCAAGCTTGATGATTTATTAATACAAAAGAAAAACAAAACTTATTTACTTACCGTGGATGGAGACTCTATGATAGACGCTCATATAGATGATGGAGATATGATTTTAGTTGAAAAGACAAATCAAGCGAAAGACGGAGATATAGTTATAGCCAATGTTGATGGAGAATTCACAATGAAGTTTTTACGTAAAAAGGGGGAGAAGTCATGGCTTGAACCAGCGAATACAAAATATAAACCCATTTACCCCGCACACTTCCTAGAAGTCGTAGCCGTACTAAAAGTCGTAGTTAGGAAGTATTAAAATATTATGGAGTTTACACCTGATAAGTTTAATCAAGTTAAACATGACGCCGAAGAGTTTTATCATAAACTAGGGGCTGTCTATTGTCCTTATTTTTCTAGTAATATAAATTTTAATACAAAAGGGTTAGATCATTTAATTTTCAAGAATTGGAATAGAACTCGTCCAATCCGTGATCAATTTACCCGTTTTAGACATCTTCGATTGGCTCCAGAAGTTATTAAAAACTCTAAAACACTTCAAGGGATTCGAACTTTTAATAAATTTGAACGTATAAAGAAAGGCGATGGAAGCCGACAACAAATACTTAAGTTGGTAACTTATTATGAATTTATAGCTGTAATGGAGTCACATGGGTCTAAGGTTCGCGTGAAAGTGGTAGTCAAACAGATAGATAGAGGAGATAAATTTTTTTTAAGTATTATTCCTTTTTGGGGTGTTAATAAACAAGGAGAAAGAATAATGTACAGTGGTAACCCAGAAAACGATTAGAAATCAAAAAATCCGCCTTGCGGCAGATTCTTTGATGGCATTTGGCTGCAGTTTAATTTTAACCGCGAGAGAAGCGAACTCCTCACAAATGCCTACCTAGAGTATATCAAAAAAACAAAACATGAGCAAGTTTGACTTATATGGGTAGACTATTAATAGTATAATTACAATTATGAAAAAATTTAATGGCGTGATAATAGAAGAAAGTCTTGAAGATAAATCTGTTTTAAATGATGTCAAAATAATTTTGACTAAAATTGAGCAAGTTATCGAGAGACATAAAACTCCCTGGATAAAACAATGGACATTACACACTATTGAGGTTGAACCAAAACAAGCTGAAGAAATTGCACTGAGATTAAGTAAAGCATTATATAGCAAACATAGCTGGTATGCAGATTATAAGAACGATAGGACTCATTATATTATTTTTAGAAATAAAGTGTTTAAAATTAACAGGACAAAGATAGAAGAATATAAAGAGGCCACTAAATATGGAATTTCTATTGGTATACCAGATTATCAGGTTGATTTTGACGATAGTATTCCTAAATGGAAACGGTAAAAAAATAAGCAAAACAAAAACCCGCATAAAGCGGGCTTTTGTTTTGCTTATTTTTTTCTCGCGAGAAAAAAATTATTTAACAGCGTCCTTCAAAGCTTTTGCAGCTCTGAATTTTGGAACTGTAGTAGCGGCCACTTTTACTGATTCTCCAGTTTTAGGGTTGCGAGCCATACGAGCTGCGCGAGCCTTTGTTGAAAAGATTCCGAAACCAGCGATTGAAACTTCTCCTCTCTTCTTCAAAGTTCCAACAATAGCATCGAAAATTCCATCTACGACTTCCTCAGCTTGTACCTTAGTACCACCTAGCTTTCCGTGTACTAATTCAGCTAATGCTTGTTTATTCATAGAATTAAATGTTATTTGATAATAATCTTTTCGACCTTGCCTACCTAAAAGGTGGCATTTAACCCTTAATTTGCTTACACCCATATTATATATTAAGGGTTTTTTAAGGCAAGTGCTATAAAATAAGGATACTTTTAACGGGCGTATTCAATGATTCTCGTTTCTCGTATCATTGTGACCTTTATTTCTCCAGGATATTTTAGTTCTTGTTCAATTTTGACTGCAATATCACGTGCCATAAGCTTAGCTTCTGCATCAGATATCTTTTCTGGTGTTACGAATATACGTATTTCACGTCCAGCTTGTAATGCATATGATTTTTCTACAGCAGGGAACGCATTTACCAGTGTTTCTAATTCTTGTAAACGTTTCAAATAGTTTTCTACAGAATCTCTTCTTGCTCCTGGTCTTCCTCCAGATATTGAGTCAGCTGTTTGCACGATAATAGATTCAACTGTTTCATATGGATAGTCTTCATGGTGAGACTTCATGGCAGTAATTATTCTTTCATCTGCGCCAAATTTTTGAAGTATTCTCATACCTATCTCAACATGTGTTCCTTGTACTTCATGATCTAGGGCTTTACCAATGTCATGAACAAGTGCTCCAGCTTTCGCTATGGCAACATCAGCACCGAGTTCTTCTGCAATCATTCCAGCGATGTGTGCCATTTCTATTGAGTGTTGTAGAACGTTTTGTCCATAACTTGTTCTGAAATATAATCTACCGATGATAGCTACTATACGTGGATCAAAGTTAAATATACCGCATTCATATACAGCTTGTTCTCCTTTTTCTTTTATTATTTTATTTATTTCTTCCTTTGCTTTTTCTACTAGTTCTTCAATTTTGGCTGGTTGGATTCTACCATCTAAGATTAAGTTTTCTAGAGCGAGTCGAGCTACTTGTCTTCGTATTGGGTCAAAAGAGGATATAACTATAGAACCAGGTGTATCGTCAACTATGAGTTCAACACCAGCTACACGCTCGAAAGCCCTTATATTTCGGCCTTCTTTACCGATGATTTTACCCTTAATTTCATTATTTGGAATATTGACTATGGTTGTTAGGAGTTCAGAAGCAGTACTTGAAGCTAGTCTTTGGATAGAGGTAGATAAAATATCTTTTGCTCTTCGATCTAGCTTTTCTTCGTTGGTGTTTTCAAGTTTTTGTATACGAATCAGAATATCTTCTTCGTATTTTTTCTCAATTTCTTTTAAAAGTTCTTCCTTAGCTTCTTCTTCTGACAATCTTGCAACTTTCTCTAATTCAGCCCTTTTCTCTTCTTCTATCTTAGATACTTTTTCTTGAATCTTTTTAATTTCTTCAACTTTTGTTTTAATACCCTCAACTTCCTTATTTATTTCCACTTGACGAGTATCAAGAAGTTCATCTTTTTTTATGAGTCTTTTCTCTGTTTCCTTGAATTCATTTTCTTTTTTCTTCTCTTCTTCACGAAGTTCATGAAATTTTTCCTCTGATTTCTTTTTTGCGTCGTCTACTATTTTTTGTGCTTCTTCTTTTGCACCGACCATCATTTGTTTGATGTCTATTTCTATTGAGCGTCTCTTTCCAAGTGCGACAATAACTCGGAGATAATACCCGATGCCTACACCCAAAAGGAGAGCCACTGCTCCTAATATGATTATCATTGTTAAGCTCATAAGTCTATGTCAACTTATAAGAATAGGCCACTATATTGCTTTTAGTTCTCTCTTAGAGTTAGAGATTTTTTCAAAAATTCCAAAATTTTCCTTCAAAAACTTCATAATATATGGGATATTCCTATAAACCGATTTAAATTAAGCGAAAATAAATTTGTAAATATCAACACATTTACTATAACAAAAGACTCATGATATGTCTAGTTTTACTATTTTGAATTGGGGGTCTTAGATTTGGTGACGATTTCGTCTATAATTCCATATTTTTTAGCTTCATCGGCATCCATGAAGAAATCTCTTTCAACATCTTTTTCGAGTTGTGTAAGTGGCTTGCCAGTATTTTTTGCTAGAAGTTTATTTAAATTGTCTCGTGTTTTTAATATATGTTTTGCAGTGATTGCAATATCTGTAGCTTGGCCTTCTACCCCACCTAATGGTTGGTGAATCATAACTTCTGCATTTGGTAGCATAAACCTTTTGCCTTTTTTACCTGCGGACAAGACTATAGCTGCGCCAGAAGCTGCGAGACCGACACAGAAAGTAGAAATGTCGGGGCGTACATGATTCATAGTATCTACTATCGCCATCGTTGAGGTGACGGAACCACCGGGGGAGTTTATATAAAGATAAATATCCTTTTTTGCATCTTCAGATTCTAGAAAGAGAAGTTGGGCAATTATGATATTTGCTGTATGGTCGTCTATCGGTCCAGCCAAAAACACTATTCTTTCACGTAAAAGTCGTGAATATATATCATAAGCTCTTTCTCCAAATTGACTTTTTTCAATAACAGTAGGTATTAACATATTTTTATAATATATCTAAATGGTAAAATTCTCAAGTTTAATAATACTTAGTGTTTTATTGGTTTTCTAAAAATTGAAAGACCTTTTCGTTAGTTAGAACATTATCAGCGTGAGCTCGGACTCGATCTCTATCAGCATCTTTGTAATGTTCTAAGATATGTGTGATTTCTTTTTCTAATGCTTCTTCGTCAGCAACAATTTTTTCAACTTCAGAAATTTTATTTAAAATCAAAGCGAGTTTTGCTTTCTTTCGAAGGCGGTGGGCATTCGTGGTGGATTGTACACGCGGATCGGTCGTGGACAGGATCATGGTGTCACGTGGCGTTCATCTTCGAACCACACTTCACCTAC
>JAYSNU010000058.1:0-7123 GCA_043723545.1 Candidatus Nomurabacteria bacterium
GTGGCTACTGTTGAGCGAGGATTATTGGAACGAGATTTCTGATCAATAGATATCGCTGGCGATAAACCAGTAATCTCATCTACGTCTGGTTTTGGCATTTGATTTAAAAATTGTCTTGCATAAGAAGATAGGGATTCCACATAACGTCTCTGTCCTTCTGCAAAAATAGTATCGAAGGCAAGAGATGACTTCCCAGACCCAGACACACCAGTAATAACCACCATTTTATTCCGTGGCATTTCAAGGTTTATATTCTTCAAATTATGAGTTCTAGCCCCCTTAATCGTTATTTTATCTATGTTTTTCATATATTTCCATCAATAACACAATGACACCCAGGCCTATTCTTAGGGGGTGTGTATCGTTATTAAATTATATCGAGTATAGCACAAAAAATAAATTTTTCTATTTAAGTAAAAACTGGTATATACTAGAATTATGAGAATAATAGATGATGTTAAATTAGATTATCAGGATGTATTATTAAGACCAAAAAGAAGCACAATAGAATCAAGAAAAGATGTTCTACTTGAAAGAACTTTTACTTTTTATCACTCTCCTAAAAAATGGACGGGTGTCCCAATAATGGCAGCAAATATGGCAACATGTGGGACTTTTGAAATGGCAAAAATTTTATCCAAATATAAAATGATAACCACCTTTCATAAATATTATACAGTGAAAGAATATGAAAAATTCTTTAAAACTTTTAATGACCCAGATTATATTGCTTACACATTGGGAATAAGAGAAAAAGATATAAAACAATTGAAAGCAATGAAAAAGAAAAAATTATTAGAAAAATTTTCTTTTATTTGTCTCGATGTGCCAAATGGTTATTTACAAAACTTTCTTGAAGTAATAAAAGCTGTTAGAAAAATGTGTCCCAAACATATAATTATTGCGGGAAATGTTGTAACTAATGAAATAACAGAGGAAATTATTCTAGCTGGTGCAGATATTGTAAAAATAGGTATTGGTCCAGCTTCTGCTTGTACTACAAGGAGAATGACCGGCGTTGGATACCCACAACTTTCAGCTGTCATAGAGTGTGCCGATGCCGCTCATGGGGTATCGAATGAGAGAGGTGTCGGCAGAATTATTGCAGATGGAGGACAACAATACCCATCTGATGTGGCAAAAGCTTTTTGTGGAGGAGCAGATTTTAATTTATTTGGATCAATGTTTTCTGGTTTCGAACAGAGTGGTGGAGAAACTGTAATAAAAGATGGTAAAAAATTTAAAGAATATTTTGGTTCATCTTCTAATAAAGCTATGAAGGAATTCTATGGCAAAAAAGATGCACACAGAGCAAGCGAAGGAAGATATGCACTTATACCATATAAAGGAGATATTCATGTTTTTATTCAAGATTTAATGGGTTCTCTACGAAGCACAGCAACATATATAGGAGCGAGACAACTTAAGGAATTTCCAAAAAGAGCTACATTTTTAAAGGTAAATAGACAACTTTCTACTTATCTTGAAAAGTATGACACGGGAGAATAAACTATTTAATTGTTTTATTTTTTAACACAATTATTTCATCTCGCAAAATAGCAGCAGTTTCAAAATCCAATTCTTTTACTGCTTTGTTCATTTCTTTCTCTTTCATTTTTATTATCTTCTCATAAATAAAAATTTCTATTTCTTGGTCAGATAAAGCTCCTTTGTCATATTCAAAACGAACAGCTTTTTTGTCTTTATTTGTTTCTTTTTTATAAGCACGTTTAAATACTTCGAAATCAAGGGACAGCTCCGCATTCACAATCTTACCATGTTCACTTTCCATTGCTTCTGTAATGTCTTTTATTCTTTTTATAATAGTTGTTGGGGTAAAACCATTTTTCTTATTAAATGCAATTTGAATATTTCTACGACGAATTGTTTCTTTAATTGCTTTATCTAAAGACCCAGTTAAAACATCAGCATAAAGAACAACCCTCCCTTCGCTATTGCGGGCTGCACGACCAATAGTTTGTACAAGAGAAGTCTCAGAACGCAAAAACCCTTCTTTGTCTGCATCTAGTATTCCTATCAAGGCCACTTCTGGCAAATCCAAACCTTCACGAAGTAAATTTACACCAACCAAAACATCAAACTCCCCTTTTCTAAATTGTGTAAGAATTTTTATTCTATCCATTGTTTTGATGTCACTATGTAAATATTCAGCTTTAATTTTTTTATCTTTTAAATAAACAGACAAATCTTCAGCCATCTTTTTGGTAAGAGTTGTGGCTAAAACACGAAATCCATTTTTTATTGTCTTTTTTGTCTCTTCTATAAAATCAGCTATCTGTCCTTTGTAGTTTCCACTTTCATTAACTGGTCGAATAATAGTTTCTGGATCAACAAGATAAGTAGGACGAATTATTTGTTCTACTATTTGTTCACTTAGAGTTCTTTCTTGTTCACTAGGAGTCGCACTAGTATAAATTACGGGGCCAATTCTTTTACTAAATTCTTCATATTTTAAAGGTCTATTGTCTTTGGCCGAAGGAAGGCGAAAACCATATTCTACAAGAGTATTTTTGCGTGAAGCATCCCCTGCGTACATTCCCTGTAATTGAGGCAGGGTTACATGAGATTCATCAATAATCGTTAAAAAATCTGCACTTCCATCTTTGTTGTGTAAAAAATAAGAAAGCAGCGTCTCTGGTGGTTCACCTTCTTTTTTACCAGACAAATGTCTAGAGTAATTTTCTATACCATTACAATATCCCACTTCTTTTATCATCGCTAAATCATAGTTAGTTCGTCTTTTTATTCTTTCAGCTTCTAATAATTTCCCCTCTTTTTTAAACTTTTTTAATTGAAAATCCAATTCTTTTTTAATATCAACAAGAGCCTTTTTCTTTTTAGAATCTTCAGTGATGAAATGTTTCGCTGGAAATATAAATATGTTTTTTTCTTCTGAAATAATTTGTGCAGAAATTGAATCAACTTTTGTAATTTTATTAATTAAACCCTTAGACATTTCTATTTGATACATCACTGTCTCTGAAACAGGCATAAATTCTACTTTCCCTCCAACAGAACGAAAACTTCCTGGGGTTAAATCAGCATTTGTTCTTTCAAAATGAATTTCAATAAACTTTTTCATCAAAGTTAATCTGTCCATCTTCATTCCTATTTCTAATTTTAGATTTACTTTTTCATACTCTTCTGGAGAACCCAAACCATAAATACAGGAAACGGAAGCAATAATTATAACGTCCCGTCTAGTTAAAAGTGCTTGAGTGGAAGCATGACGAAGCATGTCTATTTCTTTATTGATAGAAGCATCTTTCTCTATATAAGTATCAGAAACAGGCATATAAGCTTCTGGTTGATAGTAATCATAATAAGATACAAAATAATGAACCGCTGCATCGGGGAAAAATTCTTTAAATTCTTGGGCTAGTTGAGCAGCGAGAGTTTTATTGTGCGCAATCACTAATGTTGGTTTATTATACTTTGCTATAACATTCGCCATTGTAAAAGTCTTACCTGTACCAGTAGCTCCAAGCAAGGTTTGCTTTTGCATACCCTTATTTAGGCCTTGCATCAACTGTAAAATAGCAGTCGGTTGATCACCAGCTGGTTGAAATTTAATACTCAATTTAAATATATTTCCTTGATTTTTCAACATATTTCTTATACTATCATAGCAAGTGCAGTCCTTGCACTTTTTTGTGCCCGTAGGTCAGTTTTAGCAGATTCAACTGAATACTCACAGTAGTTCTTTATATCACACATGTGTATCCATGCGCCTGTAGCTCAGCCGGTAGAGCAGATCCCTTTTAAGGATAAGGTCGTTGGTTCGATCCCAACCGGGCGCACAATGTCTTCAATAAAAACAGTAAATCACACACTTTTATTTTTACTTATTTTCACGATAGTAAGTTCTATTGTTGCTTACAATATAGCAATGAAAGCATATGACACTGTTTTTGAAATAAGTTCTAATCGTTACGATACACTAAACTAAAAAGTCTCCAATAAAAAAGTCTCTAGTGCTGTCTCAGCATCTCTTCCTTCTTTGCGTGCTTCTGGTAATAAATATGATAATTTTGAAGATAGTTTTATGATTTCTTCTTCTTTAAATTTATTAAAATTCTTTTTTAAAACCATATCTTTCATTTTCCAAAACAAAACACCAACAAGCTCTTCTAGGCCTACCCCTTTATCTACTGCTTGTCTGTAATAAATCCAAAGATTTAATTTATCCCTATTTCCAAAGGCATCAGCTAAAAGAAAATTGTTAAATTTTTCTTTCGCTTCTTTGGGTAATTCAAATACATTTAATTCCGCCCTAGATGTTTTAAAAGTGTCTAATATTATTTTATTCAACTTACCTTCTATAAAAATAAACAAGTTTTGCGAAGAAGACATCATCTCTAATTTATCTAAAATAAAATCCTTATTTTCCTCTCTTTCAAGAATGCCAGAAAATACAACAGAACATATTGAAGAAAACAAAGATGAACCAGAATAAAGGCTTTCTATTTGTTCTTTATCAAAATTATTTCTACTAATAGTGAAAGTTGCCATATCAAAAGACAAAGACTTTACAAAATTTTCTAAAGCTATATTTTTTCTTTTAGAGTCATCCCCAGCAAAAAGGTAAATCATATTTTTAAAACCTTACATCTTTTTTATACTCTCGATAAGGTTCTCCATAACGTTCTTCTAGAAGCATTTCCTGTTCTTTCAAGAACACTAATTTTGTAATAAAAAAAGCAACAACCGTAAAGAAAATAACAAATATTGTATTGGCAATCATTCCGAAACCAATAATAAGAAGAAATAGCCCGATATGGGTTGGTCCTCTTGTGTAACAATAAGGACCACGACAAAAACTTTCTTTAGTTAAATTTTTTGTATCTAAATTTCTAGAAGTTTTTTGTGCCCAAAAAATGAGACCAGTTGCAGATATTAATAACAACAAACCGATATATTTTATGAAATTACCCTCAAGAATTTTAATTGGAAAAACTAAATCTAAAAAAAATCCAATAATAAACAGAAGGAAATAAAAGGTATAAGAATGCGCTAAAATATGATGCACACGACTAACATGAGGATTATTTTTGATGTTTATTTCTTTGTTTTCCATAACTAAATTATATCACTAAATTAACTATTTCACCTGCCCTAAATTGTCACCAGAACCCAAATGTACAACTAATGGAACATCACTTTTATATTGCAAATAAGATCTCAAAAGCACATTCTCCATTGCATTTTTTATTATTTTATCAGCTTTTTCCAAAACATTTTCCTTAATTTCATAAACTAACTCATCGTGAACCTGAAGGACCAAATGAACTTCTGTCAAAAGACCTGCCTTTTCTAAATCTTCTTCAGCATACCTAATGGCAAATTTAATCAAATCGGCAGCCGTCCCTTGTATTGGTGCATTAGTAGCAGTGCGTTCTGCCATGCTCTTTAAAAAAGGAATTCGAGAATTTATATTAGGGAAATATCTTCTTCTGCCAAACAATGTTTCTGTATATAAATTTTTTATGGCAAATTTTTTAACTTCTTCTAAATAATCCCGAACACCAGAAAATTGATTAAAATAATTATCATAAAACTTTTGAGCTTCTTCACGAGTACCTCCCAAGTTCTTCTTTAATGCAGAAACACCCATGCCATAAATAATTCCAAAATTTATAATTTTTGCTCTGCGCCGCATCTCGGCATCTACTTTATCCATTGTTACATTGAAAACAAAAGACGCCACTCCTGTGTGAATGTCTTTTCCTTCGTGAAAAATTTTTGTCATTTTTTCATCCCCCGAAAGCATAGCAGCTACTCGTAATTCAATCTGACTATAATCAAATGATGCAAGCTTATATTGAGGTGCTGCAATAAATCCATCACGTATTCTCCTACCTAATTCACTTTTAATCGGTAAATTTTGTAAATTCGGATCTGAAGAAGAAAATCTTCCAGTCGTAGTTCCGTTTTGAATAAATTGTGCATGCAATCTATTATCAGGACCAGCCATTTGTGGTATCACATCTATATAAGTAGATAATAATTTTTGTAATTCTCTATAATTAATAATTTCTTTTATAATTGGATTCTCCTCTTCTAGTTCTTCTAGAACTGAAATCTTAGTTGAGAAAGAACCGCTTGCACTTTTTTTCTTTGAAGATTTCATTCCCATTTTATTGAAAAGAACTTCTCCTAATTGTTTAGGAGAATTTATATTAAACTCAACACCAGCTATCTCATAAATCTTTTTGGTTAATTTATCTAACTCTATGTGATATTCTTTTGATAATTTAGAAAAGTAGTTTTTATCAAGAAGAATACCCCAATCTTGCATTTTATCTACTATTTTAACAATCGGTTTTTCTATCTCTTCATAAACTTTATCTAGATTTTTCTCTTTTAATTTTTGAAAAACATATTCATAGGCTTTATTAAAAGAATCAGTTTTACTAAAAATTAAAATATCCTCTAATTTTGGGTTAGAAATATCTGAATTTATTAACCACAAAGCGATAGAAGCTTCTTTCAGCATTTTTGGATCTATCTCTTCGGAAGGCAAGTTTGGGGAATTTTCGAATGGTCTGGCCGGGATGGGACCCGGAGATCCGAGGACTTGAGAAAATTCTGCCAAACTTGCCGAATTGTTTTTGCTAAAAAAGCTTTTCAGCCTTGAAAACAAAGATCTAAATTCAAAAAGAGAGAAAACTTCTTCGATTTTTTTCAAGTCAGCATTTTCCCAAAAAGTTTTCTCTGGTATTTTAAATTCTATTGGTGAATCTAATCTTATAGAAGCCAAGGTCTTAGAGAACAAAGCCTCTTCTTCATTGTTTTTAATCAATTCTATTATCCTTGGAGTTAAACCAATCTTTTTAAATTTCTCTTCATCTTTTTTTATATTTTTATAAATCTCTTCAATAGTTCCAAAGGTTGTAATTAAAACAGTAGCAGTTTTTTCACCAATACCCTTGATACCAATAATATTATCCGATGTGTCCCCTCGGAGTCCTTTATAGTCAGGTAAAAATTCTGGCTTGAAACCAAATCTCGAAACAACAGCATCTTCGTCATAAAGAATCGTATCAGTAATTCCTTTTTTCAAAGTATAAACTTGAACTTTTTTATCATCTACTAATTGCAT
>JAYSNU010000059.1:0-3148 GCA_043723545.1 Candidatus Nomurabacteria bacterium
CTTATCTTGTCTAATATCTTTATGCTAACGTCTTCTACATTTTTCTATTTTTCAAGTAACTTCTACACTCTAATTGCTGCAAGCATTTTCCTTAGTATAGGCACTGCATTTAGTTCCGGCACAGGTACTGCATTTATGCATGAAACTATAACAGCACTCGGAAGGGAAAAAGAATATGTTCATATAATGGGTAAAGTAAGATCTATTGGATTTGCAGTCCCTGCTGTCCTTACCGCGATAGTTCCATTTCTAATTGTCTATGGATACAAATTGCCTTTTCTAGTTGCAATGATAATTGACCTTATTGGTCTTATCGCTGTAATATCTTTAGTTACTCCACATGTAAAGAAAGAGAGAGTGGAAGAGCTTGAAGTAGGCCCTAATAATTTTATGAGAGCATTTAGGGAAGTAAAACATTACAACCTTTTAAATGGAATGTTATTTTCTGCTCTTGTTAGTTCTTTTGTATTTTCTTTTGGTCAATACCGTGGGCCATATCAGGCTAGTATTGGCGTAGCCGTAATTTGGTTTGGAGTTTTTCACAGCACGGGGAGAATGTTGGCATCCCTCATGCTTTGGTTTAGTGGTAAGTTACATACTAAGATTACTCAAAAATCAGTAAGACTAATTAAAATAATTATTTTCGGAGGACTTTTCCTTATTATTTCTTTTGTCCCAAACAGGGTAGTTGTAATTATTGCTTTCTTACTTATGAATGCATCTCTCTTTGGACTTGCAGGACTTAGTGGAGCAGGGGCACACCGTAAGTTAAAGAACTCATCTTTGAAAGCAACGATACTCTCAATAAGAGCACAAATCCAAAATCTACTCACCGCAGCTTCTGTCCCTGTACTTGGATTCCTGATAATGAATCTAGGTTATAGAAAAGGTTTTCTGATATTTGGAGTCGCATTTATTGTTTCAACATTACTAATGCATAGGAGGATGAACCAAGATGTAGATTCAATAGATGATGATTCGGGAGGAGATTAAAATAATCTATAAAATATATAAAATCAAAACCCCTACAATTGTAGGGGTTTGTCTGTCTTAGTGCACAATAAGAGCTGATGGTATATCCACATAGTCGCTTGGTTTTGGATAGAACCATAATTCTTTATAGTTCTTACATACAATTACTCCGTTTTTGCTACCTTTAAAACTTGTAAAATTCGTCTCACAAATTTTTAGATTCAAATCGAGAAGGAAGGAACAGAAAAAGATTTTTGTACCAACATTCTTGTATGCTTGGCCGAAGAAAGCATTCCACTCTCCACCAAAGGAATCAGAATTATGAGTAATCAAGGTTTCTTCGCGGCTTCCTGTGTTGTAATAATAAATATTGTTATTCTTACAATGGAAGTATCCTTTCTCATATGGATAGAAAAGTCTAGTGTTACAAAGTGATACAAATTTATCATGATTAAACATCCTATTCTTTGGAGCAAAAAAATCAAAGATAGATGCAAAGAATGATTTTTTACCACTAGTTATGTTTAACGCTTCCGACTTACCAAAATGAGAAAGTATCCCAAGTTTATCGTCAAAAACAAATACACCGCCTCTGTTATGAGGTGCCCAGAAGTGTTCTTTTGTTTCACAAATCACTTTCCTTTTACCGTTTGTTTCACTGATGTGAATGATTTTATTTTGTTTCACATCCTTGAAATAGACACCAAAGTCATTAGCTTTCCAGGTATGGTTATCTACCTCACAGAAGAAAATAGGTTTTTCTCCCAGCTTGCAGTGATAGATTTTGAGATCATTCTCTATAAATACTCCATCACTCGTAGGGTAATATTCGCTATTTTTGTGGAATAGCTCACAAATTAAAAAAGGTTCATTTTTCATAATGCAGTAGTTTAAAAGTTCTTTCTATCATTAAGCTACTCTACTCGCGAATTAGTGTCAATATTTTTATAGCAGGTACTATTTTAGGCAAACTAACTAAAGAGTGACTAAAATGTGTCCGTGTGGTAGTTTGGATTAAACAAAGTTCCTTGAAATAAATTTGTAAGTTTTTTTACATATCATTTCAGTTTCGAATACTTGGAAATTGAAACGATATGTAAAAAAATATAAATCTTATAAATTTAAAAAATGAAAAAAACTCTATCATTTACTGAGGTTTGCGGAAACGCAAAAATTGAAATGTTTGCAAGTAGCCTCCTGCAAAAAATGATTTTCCCTATAGAAGGCAGGCTTTCGCTTGGGGAAGAAGGTCGCAATTCTTACGGGCATAAAGGTGCATGTTATTGTGGTGATAAAAATCTTCTTGATTTGGAAACATCAATTTCATGGATTACTTCCAGAAAAAATGAAAAGTTTGATAATACTTTTTATCTTGCGCAGACATTGAATATTCAACTTCTAATATTTGTTCATTCAAAAAATGAAAAAGAAGATTTCTCAATTACTATTCATGAGTTAAGCGAGAACCATTTTCCTTTGGATATTTTGATAACACCACTTCTTGTATTAGGTGAAGAAGTGTCAGAAATTACATTCAATTTACTTGATATTGAGGATTTCCCCGAAGAACCAGTCGCCAGTTATGATGTACATATTTTTAACCAGCAGGTACTAAAAGGAAGTCTCCTTGTTAGCAAAGATGGAAAAGTTATGTTTCATCAAACTGAAGATGGAGAATGTGTGAGAATATGGAGTAACCAACTCCCAAAATCAATCAATCGCTTTCTGGGTAACAGGTCTCTAAAAGGTGTTCTTTCTCAGACAGTAGTTGCCAATAAAATGGTTTCTCTGCTTGAAAATGGTCTTGTATATAATGGTACAGGAAATATAACAAAGACAAATGTCTCTAGGGAGACGTATGAGTATCTTGTCTATCTTGCTGAGATTCAGTATAAGGGAGAGAATATTCACACAGAATTAACCCCATGCTTATTTTGCTGGTAGGTACAAAATCATTGTCTAAACACAAAACTGGAAGCGTTGCTCCCAGTTTTTTAATATGTTTAGAATTAGTATGTAGAACCATTGCCTGCGTATACAGCAAAATCTTTTTCATTTGGATATGCTGCCTTTTTAGTAAATCTGGGACAATACCTTCAACGGAGCCATATGCCATGAGCAAATAGTCATTGGGTGCATCTGAGCGATATAAGTAGCATGAAGAAGTTTTTTGAAG
>JAYSNU010000060.1:0-8594 GCA_043723545.1 Candidatus Nomurabacteria bacterium
TCCATGTCACCAGAAGCAATAATAATATTTATATCTTTATTATTTTTAAGTTGATGAACAATTGTTCCCAGAATATCATCAGCCTCAAAACCTGGAGCATCATATGTTGGGATATTAAAAGCTTCAAATATTTTGCGGGAATTTTTTAATTGTAGTATTAAAGCGTCATCAGTTTTAGCACGACCTGCTTTATAGCCATCATATGCCTCATGACGAAAAGTCTTCTGTGGTAAATCATAACAAGCAATAATATAATCCGGCTTCAAGTCAGCAATAATCTTCATCAACATATTAGAAAGACCATAAAGCGCTCCTGTTGGTTCACCAGAAGAAGATAAAAATTCCGGCAATGCGTGATAAGCTCTGTGTATAATTGCATGAGAATCAAGCAATACTAATGTTTTTTTATCTTTACTCATTTATATAATTATATCATTTTAGATTTACCAATTTTAAAAGACCTGTGTCCTTCTTTTGTATGAGAAATACTAACAAAAACAGAATCCCTCGGCATTATCTTTATCACATTTTCTGGCCATTCAACAAATACCAAATGTTCTTTATTCTTTATAATTTCGTCCCATCCTAAATGTAACAATTCTTTTTCATTTTTTAACCTATAAGCATCCAAGTGAAATAAGAATTTAAATTGACCTTTTTTTATGGGATATTTTTTCATAATCACAAAAGTCGGACTATTTACCTTATTTTTTATGTCCAAATAACCTGCAATAGCTTGGGTAAATGTAGTTTTACCAGCACCAAGCTCCCCAATTAGGCCCACTACTAAAGCTTCTGTATTTTTACTTTTAAGTATTTCTTTAATAAAAACACCAGCTATTTCCTTTGTATTTTCTGTGTTTTTTGAAATTTTTGTATTTTTACCAACCATATTCCCATATTAACACATATTCTAAGGCGTTATTACAATATCTTTTGACATAAAAATAATATATACTTTAGTTATTATGGTTACATTCGACGAAGAAAAGTCCGACAAACAGTTAGACAATTTACACAAAACAGAAGAAGAACAGTTGGTTGAAGTTTTGGCGGAGTCAAAATATGGCCTCCCTTATATTGATTTGTCTCGTATTGGTGTAGACAACGAAGCATTGCGTGCAATAAGTGAAGAAGAAGCAAGAAAAGAAAATGTTGCTGCTTTTAAATTATCAGGAAA
The DNA here is from genome assembly GCA_043723545.1 of Candidatus Nomurabacteria bacterium. Classification (GTDB taxonomy): domain Bacteria; phylum Patescibacteriota; class Minisyncoccia; order Phycocordibacterales; family UBA9973; genus UBA9973. The sequence continues at coordinate 1,181 of JAYSNU010000060.1, forward strand.
AAATATTTTTATTGCTGTACGCTCTCCCTCAGAAGATTTACTAGGAAGGTTAAAAGATTCTATGGAAAGACAAAATCTTGATCCAACTTTTTATATGGCTTCAATGGGAAGCTTAAATAAAGTCTGGGATAGATATAAAGAAATTTCCATGGCAGAAAGTTCTAAAATTGGAGGTATCGATATTTCTGGAGAAGTTCTACAAGAAACAGCAAAAAACATAAACGAAATGAAAGATATTGAAAAGCTTATAAAAGAAGCAATGGAAGGAAAGAAAATACATAAAATTTCTCATATTTTAGAGATTATTTTAGCAGGAGCAATAGCGATAAAGGCATCAGATATACACATAGAACCAGAACAAGACAAAGGGAGACTAAGACTGCGCTTAGATGGAGTTTTATTAGACGTAATGTTTTTTGAAACAAATATCTACAACTTAATTAACACTCGAATAAAACTTTTATCTGGAATGAAGTTAACTTCCAAAATAACCCAGGATGGGCGCTTTAGTATTATGGAAGGAGATATGGAAATAAGCATTCGTGCTTCAATGATTCCTGGTTCTTACGGCGAAGCTATTGTTATGAGAATATTGGATCCCAGATCAATACAAGTTAAATTTGAAGACCTTGGAATAGAACCATATCTTTACTCTATTATTGAAAAAGAAATCATAAAACCAAATGGAATGATTCTAGTGACAGGCCCAACAGGATCTGGTAAAACCACCACACTTTATGCATTTTTGCAGAAAATATACTCTACAGAAATAAATATAATAACCATTGAAGACCCTGTCGAATATCACCTAACAGGAATCACACAAACTCAAACAAATGAAAAAAGTGGGTATAATTTCGCAGAAGGATTACGTTCAATTTTAAGACAAGACCCAGATGTAATAATGGTTGGAGAAATACGTGATGGTGAAACAGCAAAAATAGCAGTTCAATCAGCCCTTACTGGACACATGGTTTTTTCAACACTTCACACTAACAATGCAGCTGGCGTTATCCCCCGTTTAATAGACCTAGAAGTTAATCCTAAAATAATGGTGTCGGCTTTATCTGTATCTATCGCTCAACGCTTAGTAAGAATACTTTGTAAAAATTGCAAAAAAGAAAAAACAGCAAGTGAAACAGACACTAAAATAATAAAAACTGTTTTAGATAGTTTAAAAGAAGAAGGAAAAGATTTAACGAAATACAATATAAATATGGATGCTGCTTTTAAATTATACGAAGCGGTTGGTTGTAATAAATGTAATGGAACCGGATATAAAGGACGAATAGGAATATTCGAAGCCATATTAACCGACGAAGCAATAGAAAAAATAATGCCAGAAAATCCTAGCGAAAGAGAAGTGAAACAAATTGCAAAAAAACAAGGATTACTCTCGATGAGACAAGATGGAATAGTAAAAATAATAAATGGTGTCACTTCAATAGAAGAGGTTCAAGGTGTTGTTGACTTGCTAGAAGAATAAAAACAAAAAAAAACACTAATCTCTAAACAATCCTTTTAGGGCTAAGCCCCGAAAGTAACAAAATCGTGGAGGATGGTACCCGTAAACTAATTAAAGTAACCGGAACGTCCTGTGAAATTTTGTATAACCTGTGGCTGATTGCTTAGAGATTAGTGTCTTCTTAATAAACACTCACTAAAACTCTTGAAACTATTATACTATGATAGAACACTACGCAAATGCTATAATGTGTAATACCATGTGGACAGCGTGTTGATAACATCACACTAAAGACAGTATAGCATACTATAAAACCAATGTCAAGTGATACAAATAAAAAACCCAATAAAGACAAGATAGAGAATACCGAAGAAACCGTAGACTCTTTTTTAGATCAGGCCCTTCGTCCAACTAAATGGGATGATTACATAGGTCAAAAACACATAAAAGATAATGTAAAAATCCTATTGCGAGCAGCGGAAGAAAGAAAACACATACCAGAACATATTCTTTTTTATGGTCCTCCCGGTCTAGGAAAAACAACACTAGCACATCTAATAGCCAAGGAAACTGGACGTCAAATGAAGATAACTTCTGGCCCTGCTATTGAAAAAGTGGGCGATTTGGCTTCAATACTAACAAATTTAAGTCCCGGAGATATTATCTTCATCGATGAAATACACAGACTCAACAAAATGGTTGAGGAAGTCCTCTACCCCGCCATGGAATCCGGTGTATTAGATATAATTATCGGAAAAGGTCCATCTGCAAGAACTATCCAGTTGGACTTACCTCCGTTCACATTAATTGCAGCCACAACACGCATGGCTCTAGTATCTGCGCCACTTCGTTCTAGGTTTTCTGGTGGTGTTTTTAGATTAGAATTTTACTCAAATGAAGAAATAATGGAAATAGTAAATAGATCTAGTAAATTGCTAAAAATAAATTTAGAGAAAGATGCATTAAAAGAAATTGCGCAAAGAAGTCGTTTTACTCCTCGTACAGCAAATTATTTTTTAAAACGCTGTAGAGATTTTGCTCAAGTCCACAAAAAAACATTAAACAAAGATACTGTAAAAGGTGCTCTCGCAATGCTTGCCATAGATGAAATTGGTTTAAATAATTTAGATAGAAGGTTTTTAGAAGTTTTAATAGAAAAGTTTAAAGGACGAGCTGTTGGCCTTAAAACCATAAGTGCCGCACTTGCTGAAGAAGAAGCAACAGTGGAAGAAGTTGTAGAACCATATTTAATACAACTTGGGTTATTAGAAAGAACACCTAAAGGGAGAATTGCAACACAAAAAGCATATATTCATCTTGGTTTTGATTTTAAAGAAGAAAAACAAAAAAATCTTTTATGATAATAATAGGAATTGATCCTGGATATGAACGCCTAGGTATCGCAGTTCTTGAAAAGAGCGTTAATTCAAAAAACAAAGAAATTTTATTGTTCAGTGAATGTTTTAAAACATCTGCAAAAAAAGAATTTCCCGAAAGACTTTTTGAAATAGGAAAAGAAGTAAAAAAAATAATAAAAAAATATAAACCCAAAGTTTTAGCAGTTGAAACTTTATTTCTTAACACAAACCAAAAAACAGTAATGCATGTAGCCGAAGTTCGAGGAGTAATACTTTATGAAGCAAAAAATGAGAATTTAGATATTTTTGAAGTTTCTCCACCACAAATAAAAATAGCAACAACCGGATACGGTAGAGCCACCAAAGAACAAATGATGAAAATGGTAAAAATATTGGTAGATGTTAACAAAAAAGTTAAATCAGATGATGAATTAGATGCCATAGCTATCGCCATTACAGCCTTTGCACATATGAGATTTTAAAGTCTGTTTAGGTTATCCACATTTTTGTTTTAAAAGTCTTGCAAAAACACTTTCTTTTTGATATTAATAAAGAAAATAATTTTTATTAACTTATTTTAAAAGAGGTTGTTTTAGAAAATTAAAATAAAATATATGAGTCAAGATGAAGAAGAAATAGAGGGAGGAGGTTTTGGTGAAGGAATAGAAGACGATGAACTCTTGGAACCCCTAGATAGTGATTTTGCTTTTGAAGATGAAGAGGAGCAAGATAAAAACTAAATAAAAAGCCCCATACGGGGCTTTTTATTTTACAATTTGCACGAACTTCCTCTTCCCTATTTTAAACTTATCTCCAACATTAGGAATGAAATTAAAATCATTTATTTTTTCTTCATTACTCAAATTAGTTATTGCTCCCTCTTCAACCAATCTTCTAAATTCACTCTTGGAAGAAACAATTTTTACTTTTACCAGAGATTCGCTTAAAAGTTCTCCATCTTTGTGTTCAACTTTTTCCATTTCTTCTGGAATTTCTTTTTTTTGAAAGGTATTAATGAAACTCTGTTCAGCTATGTTGGCTTTTTCTTTATTATAAAAAATAGTAACAATTTCCTTTGCAAGGATTATTTTAAAATCTCTTGGATTGTCTCCGGAGTTAATCTTATTCTGAAATTCTTTAATGCTAGTCATTGAAACATCGGTACATAGCTCAAACCCTTTCAATATAAGGGAATCATTCCAAGACATAACTTTACCGAACATGTCATTTGGTGAATCTTCAAAAGTAATCATATTCCCCTCAGTTTTACCCATTTTTTTTCCAGTATTATCTTCCAACATTTTAGTAGCTAAAACAATTTTATCTTTATTTATCATTTGAGATGCTAGATGCCTACCAGTCAACATATTAAAGGTCTGATCGTTACCACCAACCTCGACATCAACCTCCATTGCGACACTGTCGTAACCTTGCATTAAGGGATATAAAAATTCATGAATAAATATTGGTTTCTCTTCTTTGGCGCGAACAACAAACATGTCACGCTTTAACATTTGGTCAACTGTCATACGAGAAGCTAAGTCTAAAACATCACCAAATTTCATTTTGGAAAGCCATTCTGAATTAAATTTAAATTTAGCTCCATTAAAACCACCAAACTCCAAAAAAACACTGGCTTGTTTTTTGTATTTTTTTAAATTATTTAAAACTTCTTTATGAGTTAATTGTTTTCTGCTTGCCAGTTTATCAGTGGGGTCACCTATCATGGCTGTAAAATCTCCCATTAAAAGGATAACTTCATGCCCCAATTCTTGAAACTCTTTCAATTTTTTAAGGGGTATTGCATGACCCATATGAAGTGTTGGGCCAGTGGGGTCTATACCAAGATAAACTCTGAGTTTTTTACCAGATTGTAACTTCTTTTTTAAATCTTCTTTTACAAAAACATTCTCTACTCCACGCTCAATCAAATTTTTAATTTTTTGCTCATCAGTTATCACCTTCATAACTCGGATTATAACACATTTTCTGATATTATTAGAAGAATGAATAAATGGATAAAAAACAACAAATTTTTAAAAAATCTAATCCTCTTTGGGGTAGGTCTTCTTATTATATTTAGTGGTTTAATAATAATGTGGTTATCTTCCCTTAAGATTCCTGATTTTAGTTCCTTTGAGGATAGAAAAATAGTAAATTCTACAAAAATATACGATCGTACTGGGGAAATTTTACTCTACGATATACATCAAGACATAAAAAGGACAAATATAGCGGGAATAAACATGGGAGCAAATATAAAGAATGCAACTGTTGCAGTTGAGGATTCAAATTTTTACAACGAAGGAGGAATAAAAGTAACTTCTATCGTACGAGCGATACTTGCTAATTTAATTCCTGGTGGTAAAACCCAAGGTGGATCAACTATTACTCAACAATTAGTAAAAAACACATTACTTAATCCTAAAAAAACATTTAGTAGAAAAATAAAAGAATGGGTTTTGGCAATAAAGGTAGATAATATGCTATCAAAAGATAAAATCTTAGAACTTTATCTAAATGAAGTTCCTTATGGTGGAACAGTTTATGGCATACAAGAAGCAGCAAGAACATATTTTAATAAAAATTCAATCGATTTAACTTTAGCAGAAGCTGCTTATTTAGCATCCATACCTCAATCTCCAACAACACTATCACCATACGGTAAGAATAAAGAAAAATTAGAGGCAAGAAAAAATTTCGTTCTTTCAAGAATGAGAGAACTCAAATTTATTAATGAAGAAGATTACACTAAAGCCAAAAATGAAAAGGTAAATTTTCTACCACAACAAACTGGTGGAATTAAGGCTCCGCATTTCGTTTTCTTTATAAAAGATTACCTTGAACAAAAATACGGAAGTGAAATGATAGAGACTATGGGATTAAAGGTCACCACAACGCTCAATTATGACCTACAAGCAAAAGGAGAACAAATAGTGAAGATTGGGGCGTTAGATAATCAAAAAAACTGGAATGGTAGTAATGCGAGCTTGGTAGCAATAGATCCAAAAACGGGCCAAATATTAACAATGGTTGGTTCTAGGGATTATTTTGATAAAGAAATTGATGGAAATTTTAACGTAGCATTAGCAAGTAGACAGCCTGGATCTTCTTTTAAACCTTTTATTTATGCAACAGCTTTTAACAAAGGATTTACCCCTGAAACTGTTTTATTTGACCTACCAACAGAGTTTCAATCAACTTGTGATTGGAAAGGTAAAGCTACCCCTGGGCACAATCAAAAAGATTGTTATATGCCTGATGATTATGATGGAAAATTTAGAGGCCCCATGACTCTTCGTGATGCACTAGGACAATCCATAAACATTGTAGCTGTAAAACTATTTTACTTAGCTGGATTACAAGATTCTCTTAAAACAGCTGAGAGTATGGGAATAAGCACTTTAACTGACATAGGACGTTATGGGCTCACTTTGGTTATAGGGGGAGGAGAAGCCACTTTATTAGATATGACATCAGCTTATAGTGTTTTTGCGAACGATGGAGCACGAAATCCATATACTGGAATTTTAAAAGTGGAAGATTTAAATGGAAAAGTTTTAGAAGAGTATAATCCTAACGAAACAAATGTTCTACCTAAAAATACGGCACTAACTATTTCTAGTGTTTTATCTGATAATGTAGCCAGAACACCAACTTTTGGTGCATCTTCTGTTCTTCGCATCCCCGGAAAAGATGTAGCTGTAAAAACTGGAACCACAAACAACAATAAAGATGCCTGGACTATTGGCTATACTCCAAATATTGCTGTTGGTGTATGGGCTGGAAATAATGACAACAAACCAATGAAAAAAGGTGGTTCGGCTGTAGCCGGCCCTATTTGGAATAAATTTATTGTTGAAGCATTAAAAACACTACCTGATGATAAATTTGAAAGCCCTATTGAAGACTCCAATCCAAAAACAATAAAACCTGTACTGCGTGGTTTTTGGCAAGGAAATGAAAACTTTTTTATAGATAAAATTTCTGGAAAATTGGCAACTCCTTTTACCCCAAAAGAAACTGAAGAGGAAAAAGTAATAACAAATGTACACTCTATTCTTTATTGGGTTGATAAAAAAAACATATTAGGGCCTTCTCCAACAAACCCAAATGATGATTCACAATTCAACCATTGGGAAATACCAATACAAAATTGGTGGGCTCAAAATAGTTATAAATACAAAAAAACAACATTAGAAGATAAGCCAAGCATGGTAGATGATGTTCATACTGAATCTTCTGCGCCGACTATCTCAATAATAGAACCAAATACAACAAAAATATATTATCCCAGTCAAAAAATATCTTTGGGTATTTCAACTACTGGACATTTTCCAATACAAAAAATGGACATATTTATTAACAATGCTTATATTGGAACAACAAATACCCAAACTTTCTCTTTTATCCCGCAAGAATTAGATAATCTAAAAAATCAAAATGAAATAAGAATAGTTTCTTATGATACTGTTTATAATAGATCTGAGGTTACATCAACTTTTCAAGTTTCTAAATAATTATTGGAAACCATCTGGTGTCCTCTTCCCTAGTTTTTCTTTAAGTTCTATAAAAATCAAATCCTTTTTTA
>JAYSNU010000061.1:0-1629 GCA_043723545.1 Candidatus Nomurabacteria bacterium
ATTTAACATTTTGGTTTTTTTATGTTAATCTATACAAATGGATTTTAATTTTCTTAATAAAAAAGAACCACAAAATAAAGGAAAAAAAGGACAGAAACCCACAAAGTGGGGGAATAATATTGCTGGAGCAATAATTTTCTTTATGCTTATCACGGCACTTTATTTAGTAGTTTCTGGAAACGGAAAAACAATTCCTGAAGTTCCTATATCTGATCTTGCAAAGAGTGTACAAAATGGAGAAGTAAAAAATATTTTAGTTGAAGGAGACAAGCTCACTATTACTTATCAGAATGCGGAAATAAAAACTGCAAAGAAAGAAGTCAGTTCTGCTCTTTCACAAACACTTTTTAATTATGGAGTTACAAAAGATGCTCTCGCAAAAACAGAAATACAAATAAAAGATGAAAGTGGATTTATGTTTTGGCTTATAAATATTTTGCCATTCCTTTTGCCTATAGTTTTTATCTTAGTTTTCTTTTGGTATATATCAAGACAAGTAAAAGGTGCAGGCATGCAAGCTTTTACCTTCGGTCAGTCTAAGGCACGTATCACAGATCCTAATGATAAAAATAATCGTGTGACTTTCAAAGATGTTGCAGGGTGTAAAGAGGCTAAAGAAGAATTGAAAGAGATTGTAGACTTTTTGAAAAGTCCCAAAAAGTTTTTAGATATTGGTGCAAGGATACCAAAGGGTGTGATATTGACTGGTTCTCCTGGAACAGGAAAGACTTTGCTTGCAAGAGCAGTAGCAGGGGAAGCCTCTGTGCCTTTTTTCCATTTATCAGGAAGTGAATTCGTAGAAATGTTCGTTGGAGTAGGAGCATCCCGCGTTAGAGATCTTTTCAAGATGGCCAAGCGTGCTGCACCAGCTATTATATTTGTGGACGAAATAGATGCCATAGGGCGTACTCGTGGAGGAGGATTTGGTGGTGGAAATGATGAAAGAGAACAAACACTTAATCAAATATTGGTTGAAATGGATGGTTTTGAACCAAATGATAAAGTCATAGTTATGGCTGCCACAAACAGACCAGATGTGCTTGATCCAGCGCTTATTCGTCCTGGGCGTTTTGATAGAAAAGTAATACTTGATTTACCAGATAGATCTGATCGTGAAGAAATATTAAAGATTCACGCTATAAAGAAACCTCTTGCAGAAGATATTAATTTAAAATTAATTGCAGAGCGTACCCCAGGTTTTTCTGGAGCTGATCTTTACTCTCTAATGAACGAAGGAGCAATATTAGCTGCGCGAGAGAATCGAAAAAAAGTTTTTCAATTTGATCTTATTCGCGCGATTGAGAAAGTGATGCTTGGTCCAGAGAGAAAGAGTCATTTGCTTTCCAAAAAAGAAAAAGAAATTACCGCATATCATGAAGCAGGTCATGCGATAGTAGCATCTGTTCTTCCAAATTCTGATCCTGTGCACAAAGTTTCTATTATTGCTCGTGGAAATGCTGGAGGGTATACATTGAAACTTCCACTCGAAGAAAGAAGACTTCAGTCTAAAAAAGAATTTATTGATGATATAGCTATGTCTCTCGGAGGATATGTGGCAGAAAAAATGATATTTGGAGATATTACCACTGGACCTTCGAATGATCTTCAGGTGGCAACAAATCTCGCAGA
>JAYSNU010000062.1:0-1558 GCA_043723545.1 Candidatus Nomurabacteria bacterium
ATCTAAGTCGGCTAATTTAGCTAAATTTTTAATTTCTACAGCTGATAAAAGATATTTTTCTTTACTTGGAGTTAACCTACGAATCAATCTTTGAGCAATGATTGTCTTCACTGTAGAAACTATCAAAAATGGTTCAACTCCCATATCCACCAAACGTGGAATTGCTCCAGCAGCTGAGTTCGTATGTATAGTAGAAAGAACTAAATGTCCTGTAAGAGAAGCATTAATAGCAAGCCCTGCTGTCTCTCGGTCACGTATCTCTCCGACCATCACTATGTCTGGGTCCTGACGAAGAAGTGAGCGAAGTCCATTAGCAAAAGTAAGTCCTATTTCTGGTTTTACTTGGGTTTGATTTACTCTTGGCATTTGATATTCGATAGGGTCTTCAACTGTAGAAATATTTACTTCTGGTCTATTTAAAATATCAAGCAAGGTATAAAGCGTGGTCGTCTTTCCTGAACCAGTCGGACCTGTTGCAAGCACCATACCCGTTTTTTGTTTTAAAGAATCATGAATTCTCTCTAAACCTTCTCCGTGAAAACCAAGACCTTCTAAAGAAAAACCATGAGAATTTTCTTTTAAAATTCTTATAACAGTTTTCTCACCGAAAAATGTCGGTAACGTTGAAACACGAAAAGAAACTTTCTCTCCATTTTGTTCTATTTTAAATCTTCCATCTTGTGGAAGTCTTTTTTCATCAAGTTTTAAATTAGAAAGTACTTTTATACGAGCAGTCACACCTGGGCCTGCTTTTTTATCAAGAACCATTGCATCATGAAGTATTCCATCTATTCTATATCTAACTGTTAAATCTTTTTCTCCAGGCTCAATGTGTATGTCTGAAGCATTTTGTAAAATTGCATGAAAAACCAAAGAATCAACTATCTTAACAATGGGCAAATCTTCTGCCATTTCTTGCAATTCTTCTTTAGAATGTTCACCATCTTCTTTTGTTAAAACTTTAAGTGAAGCAGATTCTTTCTGAATTATGTTATCAAACTCTGCTTGCAAACTTTTTCTATATTGAACCAAGGCAGATTTGATAGATTCAGTATCTGTAAGGCGTGGTAAAATCTTCAAACCAGAGCGTTTTTTAACAGAATCAATGACTGGCATATCCTCCACATCAAGCATTGCTACTTCTAAACTTTCTCCTTTTTTATTGTATGCAATTATATTGTAATTGCGCGCAATCGATTCAGGAATCAAAGAAAGGACAGAAAAATCAATTTTTTCTTTAATCAAAGAAACAAATGGGATTCCGAGGACAAAAGCTTCCGTCTTTCGTAAGTCAGTTTCTGAAATTTTACCACTAGAAAGTAAGATATCTCCTAATTTTTGTTTTTTCTTTTTAGCTTCTACTTCTGCATCATCTAAATCTGAATGCGAAACAAGGCCAGAATCCAAAATAAATTTCTTCAATTGTTCTTCATTGATTTCCATTACTTATATTGTATCAAAAAAATCCCCCAAATGGGGGATTTTTTAGTATTTATTAATTTTCTTTGAATGTGGGTGTTGAACAAGCGATAGAAGAAGCTCCCTGACAAGTATTCGC
>JAYSNU010000063.1:0-12329 GCA_043723545.1 Candidatus Nomurabacteria bacterium
TCAAAAGCAAAGACAATTGAGAAATATCTCGAAGGTGCTTTTACTGTACGTGCATCTGTCGGACATATAAGAGATTTACCTAAATCAAATAAACAAGCCATAGATATAGAAGGTGGTTTTATTCCTCATTATGAAATTTCAAAAGGTAAAGAGAAAGTAGTTAGTGAGCTTCGAAGTTTAGCACATAAAGCAACTTCAATATTATTGGCAACAGATCCTGACCGTGAAGGAGAAGCTATTGCTTGGCATATAGAAGAAATTTTGAATGAAGATAAGAAAGTCAAAGCGCCCATACAACGTGTTGCTTTTCATGAAATTACTAAAGAAGCTGTAGAAGAAGCTATTACTCATCCAAGAAAAATTGATACGAATTTAAGAAAAGCTCAAGAAGCAAGACGTGTGCTCGATAGATTGGTTGGCTATGATTTGTCTGGACTTATTTGGAAAAAAGTTCGTTATGGACTTTCTGCTGGACGTGTTCAATCCCCTGCACTTAGAATAATAATGGAAAGAGAAAGAGAGATTCGTGCATTTATCCCAGAAAAATTTTGGAGAATAATTGGATTTTTTGAAACATTAAGAAAAGAAAAACTCACATTAGAATGTTCTGAAGAACCAAGAGATGAAAAATTGGTTGATAAAATAATGATTTTTGGCAATCAAGGAACTTGGATAGTAAGCGGGGTGAAAGAGTCTGAACAAAAAAGATCGGCTCGTGCACCATTTACAACTTCAACACTTCAACAAACAGCTTCTTCTCGTTTGGGTTATTCCCCTTCTCGTACTATGCAAATAGCTCAGAAATTATATGAGGCTGGACATATTACATATATGCGTACAGATAGTACGAATTTATCATCAACAGCTCAATCTCAAATAATTGCTTTTATAAATAAAAAATATGGTAAAGAATATGCAGAAGCTAAAGTTTATAAAACAAAATCTAAGAATGCCCAAGAAGCGCATGAAGCTATTCGTCCTACACATATAGACAAGATGTCTGCGGGAAATGAGGATCAAATGAGATTGTATAAACTTATTTGGGAACGCACTGTGTCTTCACAAATGAGTGACGCTAAATTGTTAAAAACAAAAATTTCTGCAATCATAAAAGACTATGAAGATTTACCAGAATTTTCTGCCAATGGTTCTCGTTTGCTTTTCCCTGGATGGCTTTTGGTGGATAGTGGTGCTCGTGGTGAAGACGTTGAACTACCTAAATGTATAGTTGGTGAAGAATTAAAATTACTTGATTTACAAAAAGAAGAAAAATTTACAGAACCACCAGGTAGATATAGTGAAGCTGGTCTTGTTAAAGAATTAGAAGCTCGCGGTATCGGTAGGCCTTCTACATATGCATCTATTATGCGCACAATAGAAGACCGCGGTTATGTAAAAAAAGAAGGCAAAACATTATTTCCCACCGATGTCGGTGAAGTTGTTTCTGATTTCTTGGAGAATAATTTTCCAAATTATATTTCTGATACATTTACAGCTGAAATGGAAGATGAATTAGACGAAATATCTCGTGGTGAGCGTGATTATGAAAAAACACTTAAAGATTTTTATGGTCCATTTCACAAGGAAGTAAAAATAAAAGAAAAGTTAGAAAAAGCTACAAATTTGGGAGATGCGCCCAAAGGAACAAAATGTCCCAAGTGTGGAGCAAATATGATTATTAAACTTTCTCGCGCAGGAAAATTTTATTCTTGTTCCAAATATCCAGAATGTGATGGAGCTCTTATGTTAGATGGTACAGAGCTTCAAGGTCCTAAAGAAACTGGTGAGATGTGCCCAGAGTGTGGAGAGAAGAAAGGTAAATCTGGTGGCGGAAAACTTATAATTCGTGAAAGACGAGATGGGAGTGGGACATTCATTTCTTGTTCAAGATATCCTAAATGCAAATTTATTAAAAAAGATGAAGCCGAAGAAGCAAAGAAAAGAACTGGTGTAATATGTCCACTTTGCAAAAAGGGAGATATTTCTGAACGTCGAGGACGATTCGGTATATTTTATTCTTGTTCAAATTATCCAGATTGTAAATTTGCCATAAAAGCTAAACCCACTGGTAATATTTGTGATAAATGCGGAAGTTTGATGATGGAAGGTACGAAAACTATACCAGAAAGATGTTCTAATAAAGCATGTGTAAATCACAACCCTCATAAAATTAAGAAAATTGAATAAGTAGGATTTTTAAGTTAGACTATCAATATGCCTAGTGTTCAAGAATTAATTGCTTCTATTCCTGGAGGAATAAAGAAAAAAGATGAAGAAATCATAAATAAGGCTTATGATTTTGCTCTTAGTGCCCATGAAGGTCAAAAAAGACTAAGCGGTGAACCATATTTTACCCATGTATATCAAACTTCGAAGATTCTTGCAGAAATGGGCATGGATATGTGTACGATAGTTGCTGGTCTACTTCACGATGTATTAGAAGATACGAAAATAAAAGAAGAGGATATCCAAAAAGAATTTGGTGATGAGGTGTTATTTTTGGTAAAAAGTGTAACCAAATTGGGAACTTTAAAATATCGTGGGCATCAAAGACATGTAGAAAGTTTGAGAAAGTTTTTTGTTGCAATGGCTCAGGATTTGCGTGTTGTTATTATAAAGTTTGCTGATAGATTGCATAATTTGCGAACTTTGGAATTTTTACGTGAAGATAAAAGGCAAAGGATTGCCTTGGAATCCATAGAAGTTTATGCACCACTTGCGAATCGTCTTAGTATGGGTAAGTTGAAGGGTGAATTAGAAGATGCTGCTTTCCCCTATGTTTATCCTAAAGAGTATGCTCGAGTAGAAGAAATTATAAAGGAGAAAAAAGATACTTATGAAAAGAATTTAATGGAAGTAAAAGAAGAACTTGAAAAAGAATTAAAGAAAAATAAAGTAAAAGTCATTGAAATTAATTATAGAGTTAAACATAAATATAGTCTTTATAAGAAACTTATTAAATATAATTTTGACATTGAAAAAATCCATGACATTGTAGCCTTGCGTGTAGTGCTAGAAAACTTGGAAGAGTGTTATCACGTATTGGGTATCGTGCATTCTGTATGGCGTCCATTACCCGGAAGAATCAAAGATTATGTCGCTGTCCCTAAACCAAATGGATATAGATCTTTACACACTACTATATTTACTGGTTTGGGTGGAATTGCTGAAATTCAAATAAGAACTAAGGAAATGCATGCTGAGGCTGCCTATGGTATTGCCGCGCATTTTACTTATAAAGAAAAAATTCCTCTTAATAAAAAATCTAAATTAGATTGGGTTGATCAATTGAAAGATTTAAATTATATACCCAGTGAACCAGAAAAATTTCTTGAACATCTCAAGATGGACATTTTCAATGATAGAATATTTGTTTTTACACCCAAGGGTGATGTTGTAGACTTGCCCGAAGGTTCGAGTCCAATTGATTTCGCTTATTCTATACATTCTGATATTGGAGATCACATTTTTGGCGCTAAAGTGAATGGTAAAATGGTTCAAATTTTTACCATTTTAAAAAATGGAGACATAATAGAGATAGTAAAGAAAAAAGATTCTCATCCTTCGAGTAAATGGCTAGAACATACGAAAAGCTCAGTAGCTAAAAAGCACATTAAAAATTATCTAGAAAAAAATAGTTTACTTTCGAAACTTATGTCTTTTGGGAAATCTTAAACGCTGAAATTAGAAATATCGTACAGTTTTGAATCGTCTTCCTTTATTTCATCTTTGCTTCTATCATCTAAGATAGTCACTTCTTCCGATTTTTCGGGAGTATTTTCAGCAATATGTTTTTCTAGCATGTCTTCAGGTTTTTTCTCTACCCCTGATTTGTTTATTAAATCTAAGATTTCACGTAAATCTTCAATAGAAAAATAGTCAATTTTAATTTGACCACCTAATTCTTTTCTATCTATGTGAACTCTTGTACCTAGTTTTTCTTGGAATTCTTCTTCTAATTCTATAATTTCAGGATCCGGCATGAATTCTTTCTTGCGTACACGATCGAAAGCAATTTTTCTAGCTAATTTCTCTGCCTCTCTTACTGTAATTTTTTTGTAAACAATTTCTTTAAAAAGAACCAATTGTTCTTCGGGATGATCTGCTAGCATTAAAAGTGGTCTAGTATGACCCTCGGTTATTTTACCTTCTGATAATCCTTGAATTATTTCTTCAGGTAATGACAAAATACGTAAAGAATTCGATACGTATTCCCTACTGCGACCCATTTTTTTAGCTACTTCATTATGAGTAAATTTAAATTCAGAAGTTAAGCGTAAAAATGCTCGAGCTTTGTCTACGACATTCAGATCTTCTCTTTGTAGATTCTCAATTATAGCTAGTTCTAACTTCATCATTGAAGTGTCTCCGACACGAATGATTGCCGGAACTTGTGATACTCCAGCAAGTTTGGCAGCACGAAGTCTTCGTTCTCCTGCTATGAGTTCATATTCAGTGACTAATCCACCGCCATCTTTTTCTATTTCCATACGAGAAACTGTCAGGGGTTGAAGTACTCCATATTGCTTTATGGAATCAGCCAAATCTGAAAGACGAGTTTCATCGAAGTCCCTTCTCGGTTGATAAGGATTGGGTTTGATTTTATCTGTATCAATCCAGAAAATTGAATTGGAGTATAAGTTGGACATGCATTCATTTTAGCATAAAAAAATTATATATCTATCATTGATTTTTAAGTAAAATTGGGATAAGATGTGGAAATTGCCTTAAATAAGTAATTCGCCCGGGTGGCGGAATTGGTAGACGCGATAGACTCAAAATCTATTGATGGCAACATCATGAGAGTTCGATTCTCTCCCCGGGCACAATTTATATGAAAATAAATAAAAAAAATGGTGTAGAAAATTTTGAGATTGAAGGAGGACACAAACTTCATGGCTCTATTAGTACGAATACTTCTAAAAATGGCTCTGTTGGGCTTCTTTGTGCTTCTCTTTTAAATAAAGGTATTACAACATTACATGGTATTTCAAATATCGAAGAAGTTTATCGAGTGATAGAAGTGCTTGAAAGTATTGGAGTAAAAATAGAATGGATTGGTAAACAAAGTTTAAGAATTACTCCACCCAAGGTTTTCAAAATGGAATCTTTAGACAAAGTTGCTGCAATCAAAACTAGAAGTATCATAATGTTTGCGGGTCCACTGATACATCATTTAAAATCTTTTTCTCTTCCACATGCCCAAGGTTGTAAACTCGGCAAAAGAACAGTCAGTGCTCATATCTATGGGTTAGAAGAACTCGGTATTAAAACTAAAGTTACAAATCAAAATTATGAATTAAGTAAAGGAAATAATCAGAAATTGAAACCAACTGAAATTGTGATGTATGAATCAGGAGACACTGCTTGTGAAAATATTTTGACTGCTGCTTCTTTAATACCTGGTAAAACTACTATTAAATTTGCTAGTTCAAATTATATGGTTCAAGAGGTTTGTTTTTTCTTGGAAAAGTTGGGAGTAAAAATAGAAGGCATTGGAACAACCACAATTACCGTTCATGGGATTAAAGAAATAAATCAAAATATTGAATATTGGAATAGTGAAGATCCCATAGAAGCTATGATGTGGTTTACTGCAACAATAGCAACGAATTCGGAACTTACTATCAATAGATGCCCAATAGAATTTCTTGAACTTGAGCTTTATAAATTAAAAAAGATGGGGCTTAAATATAAAATATTTAAAACTTATACATCAAAAAACGGAAGAACAAAATTAGCAGATATCAAAGTGTTGCCTTCTAAATTAAAAGCGTTAGAAGATAAGATTGAAGCTCGACCATATCCTGGACTTAATATAGACAATCTTCCTTTCTTCGGGCTTATTGCTGCAGTTGCTTCTGGTCAAACTCTTATTCATGATTGGGTGTATGAAAATCGTGCCATATACCTCACAGAATTGAATCGCTTGGGTGGTACAGTTCTTCTTGCCGACCCACATAGAGTCTATGTGCATGGTCCTACGATATTTAAGCCTGCTCAGGTTGTCTGTCCACCAGCACTACGTCCATCTGTCGTTATAATGCTTGCCATGCTTGCAGCACCTGGTAAATCAATATTGCACAATGTATATATGATAAATCGTGGCTATGAAGATATTGTAAAAAGGTTACGAAGTATAGGCGCTAATATAAAATCTACTAACGAATAATATGCAGAAAGTAATTGTAATTCTAGGACAAACAGCCTCGGGTAAGAGTTCTTTGGCTGTAAAAATTGCTAAAAAATTTAATGGTGAAGTTATTTCTGCTGATTCTAGACAAGTTTATAAATATCTTGATATTGGTACAGGGAAAATCACTCAAAAAGAAATGAAGGGTGTGAAGCATCATTTACTTGATATAGTGCATCCCCAAAATAAATTTACGGTCACAGAGTATCAAAAAAAAGCCATTTACGCCATGGCTGAAATATTAAAACGTGATAAAACACCTATAATTTGCGGTGGAACAGGGTTTTATATCGGTGCAATAACCGAAGGTATTATTTTCCCCGAAGTTTCACTAAATAATAAACTGAGAAAGATATTAGAGAAAAAATCTGCACCTGTGCTTTTTCAAATGTTAAAAAAGTTAGATAAAAGTCGTGCCAAAAATATTGATCAACATAATAAGGTTCGTATAATACGAGCAATAGAAATAGCAAAACATTTAGGCAAAGTGCCAAAAATTAAAATGGAGGAACCAAAATACGACTTCATTAAAATTGGCTTGAAATTAAACGAAGATGAATTGAAGAAAAATATAAATAAAAGAGTGGACGCTATGTTTAAAAAAGGTTTACTCAAGGAAATACAAAAATTAAAAAAACTTGGCATTAGTGATAAGAGATTGAAAGAATTTGGTTTCGAATATTACAAACCGACAAAAGAAACTGTGAAATTAAAAACACTTCAATATGCTAAAAGACAAAATACATGGTTTAAACGAGATAGAGATATTAAATATTTTAATCTTAAAGAATATAAAACTATTGAGTCTTACGTTTCTCGCGCCATAAATGGATAACTCCCGGAAGGATTGAGAGAATAACGATGGCCGATATCACATAAATTAAATAATATTCTAATTGTGGAAAAATTTTACCTAAATAATATCCACCCAAGGTAAATGAAACTGACCAAATAAATGCACCTAGGGCACCATACTTAAGAAAATCGGAGTATTTCATGCGAGCCATACCGGCAACTATTGGCAAAAACGTTCGTACAACTGGCATAAAACGAGACAATATCATGGAAGATAACCCATGTTTTTCGAAAAATTCATGAGCTTTGTCTAAATGTTCTTGTTTAAGAATTTTTCGAAAAAAAGAATAAGTGCGCAAATGTTCGATCTTCGTACCTATGTAATATCCAACCAATCCACCAGTAAATGCCGACAAGAAAACAAGAAAAGTGAGCCACACGATATTAAAATGAAGAACGGGTGCGAGAAGTCCCGCAGTAAAAATAAGACTATCTCCTGGTAGAAGAAAAAATATTCCAGATTCTAAAAAAATCACAACAAAAATACCCCAATATCCGTAAGTCGTAATAAGGTTATTAACATCAAATAAATGGAACATAATCTTTATATTTTATACTGTCTGTTAATAATAATGTACCTATTAGTAAAGGTAAGGTAGAAGAAATTTGCCACAAGGTTGGAACTTGATTGAGAATCATCCAAGCGAAAACAAGAGTGAGGAGTGGAGTAATTGAATTCAAAGCAATGGCTTTAGTCACAGAAATACGGTGAATCGCTTCGACCCAAAGTATTTGCCCAAATCCAAAAATTATTAATCCATTAAACATTAAAAATAGTAATGAATTTAAATGGAAAATAAAAGAAATGTTTCGATTAAAAATATAAGCTATAAAAAAAGTAAGGGGTATAGAAATCAAATATCTAGCAAATAAAACATGTTCGATGGGGGCTGTTTTCCTGATTTGTTGTTGCAAATAATTCCCTATTGGGCCACAAAATATAGCTAACAAAATTAAAAAATCACCAGCATTGAACTCTGAGAAGTTGCGCGAAAAAATAATTAATCCACCTAAGGTCATTAATGCTACTCCAATCTTATGATCTTTGGATATGTGTTCTTTTCTGAATATATTAAAAAATAAAAAAGAAAGAAGGATTTCTATTAAACCAATAAGTCCAGCATTACCAGGAGTAGTTTTCTCTAAGCCAAGATAATATAAACTATAAAATGCGACTCCGTTTACGGCTATATAAAAAGCCATTTTCCAAAAATTGATATTTTTAAAAAAATGCCAAGTTTGGCGATATAAAATTATAAAAAAGAAAAAAATAGTGGCAAATACAATACTCCAAGCTAAAGAAATTAATCCAGAAATATTAGCAAGAGACAAAACAATAACTATGGGAAAAAGAGACCAAATCAGACTACCAAACAAAACAAAAGATTCTCCTTTTCTTTTTTCAATATTTTCCATAATGGGCGGGCGATGAGGGAATCGAACCCCCGCCAGCGGTTTTGGAGACCGCTGTTCTACCACTAAACTAATCGCCCATTTAAACTCAAAAGAACGTAAAACCATTATACTACGTAAAATCCCCGTTTGCGACGAGGATTTTTAACCAAACACAATATGAAGACTATTTTTTAATCTCTTTGTGTTTGGTCTTTTTCTTACACCATTTGCAGAACTTCATAAGTTCTATCTTTTTGGTGACAGTTTTTTTGTTCTTTCTTGACCAGTAATTTATACGCTTACAAGGTGTGCAAGCAAGTTTTATAAGTCTATCTTGTGACATATCTTGATAATAGTATAAAAAATCAAAAAAAGCAAGTAAAAGTAAGCCTTTTTATATAGAGGTTCTTAGTTTTTTTTCTTTATGGTAACGTTCTATCGCGAGGTCAATAAGTCTATCTAGGAGCTTTGGCAGTGGTATACCCGTAGCTTCCCAAAGTTTGGGATACATGCTAATTTTTGTAAAACCAGGAATTGTATTAATTTCATTTACCAAAACCTCTCCATTTTTTTTCAAGAAAAAATCTACCCGTCCCATACCCTCGCAATTTAAAACCTTGAACACCTTTATTGCCAACTCTTGAATTTTCTTTTGTGTTTTTTTGTCAATTTTGGCTGGTATTTGAGCAATGGCTCCTTCATCGACATATTTAGCATCGTAAGAATAAAATTCTTGGTTGACGACAATTTCACCAGGAAGAGATGCGATAGGATTATCGTTGCCCAAAACAGAGCACTCTATTTCTCGGCCATTTATTCCCTCTTCTATAATTATTTTTGAATCATAAAGAAAAGCATCTTTTATAGCTTTGTTAAATTCTTTTTCATTATTTATTTTATTTATACCAACTGAAGAACCCATATTTGCTGGTTTAATAAAAAGTGGTAACTTTAATTCCTTTTTTATTTTATTAAAACTAATTTCTTTTGCATTTTTAAATGTAAGAAATTTTCCAATGGGAATACCAGCGTCACGAAAAAGTCTTTTCATTACATCTTTATCCATTCCAACTGCTGAACCCAGAACTCCTGCACCGACATAAGGTATTCCAGATAATTTAAGTAAACCTTGCATACTGCCATCCTCGCCAAATGGCCCATGCATTACTGGAAAAATCACATCAATTTTTAATTTTTGATTTGAATTATTAATCTCTGCAAGTGTACCACTGCTCTCTGAATAAAGAGCGACTTCTTTATTCGATTTATTTAATCTAATGAGTTTTGGATTGTCACTGTGGAGTAAATAATTGGAGGTATGATTCAACATCCACTTTCCATGTTTGTTTATTCCAATTGGAATTACTTCATATTTATTTTTATCAAGTGCTTCGATTACATTTTTTGCAGATTGAAGAGATACTTCATGTTCAGCTGATTTACCCCCGAATAAAACTCCGATTTTTAATTTTCTTTTCTTCATTTTATGATTTTTTATTTTTCACTAGCTGCTTTTTTTCTAAAAAATTGAAGAATAACCTTACCAGCTTTTTCGCTACTGAGGGCGTCATCAATAGCTAAAAGAATTTTTCCAACTCTTTCTTTGTCTGTATCACCAAAGTTTAAGGTGTGTATGTATTCTCTAAATTTCAATTGAAAATAATTATCATACACAAAATGCGCCTTACCCTCTCCTGCCATTTTTGGTATTTTTGATATTTCTTCCATTAAATCTTTAGCTCTTTTTGCAATTTCCTTAGAAGTAATGGTTGTTTTTGACTTGAAAGCTTCTATTACAGCCCCAACTGGCACAAATGCCGCGTCAATTGCCCTATTTACATCTTCAAGTGTTGGATCTTTTTTATCTTCTATAATAACTGGTGCTTTTTCACCTATTTTTATATTCATTTTGCCTTGAGAATTAAATCTAAATTGGTCCATAATATTTTTGATATTTATAATAATTTTATAACGTCGTGATAAGTAATAACTAACATCAAGAGTATCAGAATAGCAAAACCGATAAAGTTCGCAGTATTTGCTATATTTGGATTCATTTTTGAACCTTTTATTTTTTCAATCAAAAGAAAGAAAAGTCTTCCACCATCAAGAGCTGGAAAAGGAAGCAAATTTATAACTGCTAAATTTATTGATATAAGAGCTGTGAAAGATATCAAATATGCGAAACCAAGTTTATAAGCATCTCCCACTATACCCACCATCCCAACAGGGCCTGTCACGGCAGAGAAGCTTCCTTTACCCATTATACCGTCTCTTATAAGCGTAAAAAGGCCCACAATGGTGTTTTTAAAGATATTTAGGGTTAACTTCATTCCTTCTACAAAAGCGCTTAAAATTGGCAATTTTTGTATACCCACTTGGTCCATAGAAATACCAATCATTGGCGTACCATTTTTAACTTCTGGAGTTATATTAACAAATTTTTCTACAGTATCTGTGCCACGCAAATAACCTAATTGTATTTCTTTATTTAAAACGACGATTGATTTGACCGTTTCTGGACTTACATATGTAGTGGAATTATTATCATTTTTTACAAAAACAATTTTATCTCCAGCTTTTAATCCTGCATTCCCCGCTGGTGATTTTGGACTCACAGATGTGATGATTAAATGTACATCTTTAAGGTTTGCTCCTTTAACTTCCGTACCAACTGATGTAGGAAATCCAGATATAAATCCAAAAGAAAACAAAATCCAAGCAAGAAGAAAATTGGCAAATACTCCAGCAAAAAGAACTACTGCTTGTTTCCATTTTTCTTTATTTACAAAACTTCTATTTGCATCAGGTCCATTTGTATTTTCTTCATCTGGATTTTCACCAAAAATTTTAACGAAACCACCTATTGGTAATGCGTTGAAAGTATATTCCGTTTCTCCTTTTTTAATACCAAATAATTTTGGCGGAAAACCGAAACCGAATTCATCAACTCGGATACCAAATTTTTTAGCAGTAATAAAATGCCCAAATTCATGGACCAACACAAGTACTAAAAGTATAATAAAGAAAATAATTATATTCATATTATCCCATCACTTCCTTCTCTTTCTTTTCGAAAATAGCTTCCAAATTATTATTTGCTTCATCGATTATTTTTTGTAATTCATCTTTAGCTCTAAATCTTTCATCTTCAGTTAATTTCCCAGCTTTTTCTTGTGCCTCTACATCTTTCCAAACATTTTCGCGTTCTTTGCGAACTGTAATTCTAGCATCTTCTAATTTTTCTTTTAAAAGCTTTACCAAAGTATGTCTTGTATCTGTTGTAAGTTGAGGAAAGACAACCCTTATTCCTACATCATCAGTTGCAACAGATATACCCAAATTAGCACCTTGTATGGCTTTCTCGATAGCTTTTACGTTATTTTTATCCCATGGAGCTATGCGCAGTGTTTTAGGATCCTCGATAGATATAGAAGCGACATTATTTAATGGTACAAATGACCCATAAGATTCAACACTAATACCGTCTAATATAAGCGGTGATGCCCTACCGACATTAAGTTGGCTATATTCTTTACTTAAAAATTCGCTAACTTTTTTAAACTCTACCTTTAAATTTGAAAAATTGTATTGCATGTTCGTATTTTAACACAATTTGTAAAAATTAAAAATTAGGAATAATTAAAGCTAAAGACTCCATCAAACTCTTGGCTGAAGAGCCAGGCTGACGAAGGAATTTACGAACTTTAAAAATCTGTTCAAAAGAAGATACATTTTTATGTACATTTTTATGTAAGATGGCTTCAAGGCTGTTTAAAAATCTCAAAGATTTCGCTCGTACAGAATCAGTTGCGACAACTTCTTCGTCTTCATCATCTCCTTTTAAAAAATCTTTTAAGAAATTAATACGGTCATTTTTAGACAT
>JAYSNU010000064.1:0-10134 GCA_043723545.1 Candidatus Nomurabacteria bacterium
CAGGAACGTACAAGGAGTCGAATATCGCCGTCAATAAGTCAGTGAATATTATTGGTGCCGGTGAATCGAGCACCCTTATCGCTCCTGCAATTTTGTACGGCGCGCACGCACAGGCCTCGGCCGGCTTCAATGACGCATTTCGTCTGACTGCGAACAATGTGTCTATCAAAAATCTAACGATCGATGGAAATCTCAATGGCGGTGCACTTGATTTCCACAACGGTATCATTCAAGGTCCTAACACAACTAATAACCTAACGGTACAGAATGTCACTATCAAGAATGTCTGGTGGCGCGGTATTAACATGCGCGGCGCTACCGGTGGCGGCACCGGCCACCTCATTGACCATGTCACGGTGAGCGGCGTGAGCGGCGTGCTCGCAAGCGATCCCGCCCGTGAACAGAACATCGGTGTTGTATTCTTCGGCCCCTCAAATGCCGAAGTGAAGAATTCGACCTTCAGCAATGCAGGAACCGGGCTTGCAACCGGTGGTTATCCGATTAATACCATCAACTGGCACGACAATACCGTGTCCAACGTGGACGAGATGGCATATGAGCCTCTCGTGGTTGGTGACGGGTCGTTTTTCACGAACAATACAGCCACCTTTACGACAGAAGGAAATCATGCAGTCGGTATTGAAGCTGGCTACAGCACCAAGCTCAACATAACGAACAGTACGGTTACGGGCGCGAAGTTCGGAGCTCGGGTTGAAGTGCAGACCACCCCCAATGCCGTAACTGACCTAGTTTTCGGTGCTGGTACTGTGTTTAACGGGCCCGGAATTAGTACTGTCGGCTCGGTGGGCATTCTCGGCAAAGACAAAGATACAAACGGTGGCGCAGTAACCAATTTTACTGTTGATGGAGCAAAAGTCACAGGGTATGAGACTGGCGTGACTGCCATTTTGACAAGTGGTGGTCCCAGTATTGTGAATGTAAAGAATTCCAGCATAGCCGGTAACGGAACCGGTGTGGCTGCAACCGCCAACACCTCATTCTCCGCAACCCCCAATTGGTGGGGAACAGCAATTGGAACAGAAATAGCTGCTAAAATTTCTGGAAATGTAACTTATGAACCTTATTATATTGATTCTGGAATGACCACAACCAATACACAATTAGCTAATGCGAAAACAACAGCACATGGTGTTCTTACTACCGCCCTGGCAACCTATACCGAAAGTAATTATCTACCAGCAAATTGGACAACACTAAATGGTTTAAAAACTTCTGGTGATAATGGAATTAATGCGGCTGCTACTTTAGCACATATCGACAATGCCAAGATTCTTACTATAAATAAAATGGCAGGAGTAGAAATGAAACCCATTGTTACTTTCACTCCTTCGGTGACTGGTGATTTTGCTACTATCACAATTCCAGTACCAGTCACTAAAACAGTTACTGTGTCTGATGTTGTAGTAACATTAGATATACCATCTAATACCGAGATTACTGGTCCAGCTGGTTGGACAGGAACGGTTAATTTTCCAACTATATCTACCACTACCGTGGAGCCGATAGTTTCTACTGGTAACATAGCAACTGTTGCTCAATCAATCGAAGTTGGGTTTAGTAATGTCCACTTAACTCTTGATCGAGCAGTGAAGTTAACTTTTGCAGATCAGGCTGGTAAACTGATCGGCTGGTCTCAAGCTGGTGTATTTCATCAGATTACAAATCAATGTGATAGTAACGCGGACACGACTACTATAAATAATGGTCAAGTATTTCCAGCTGATTCAGAATGTGCGAAAAGTGTAGGGAATGATCTCGTAGTATGGACCAAACACTTTACTACTTTTACCACTTATACTCAAACACCAAGAAGAAGTAGTGGTGGTGGAGGGGGCATGATCAATTTGTCTCCAACTCCTACGGTTTCTACTACTCCAGTAGTTGTCGGGCAAGTATTGGGTGCTGAGAAATTTATTTTCACGAAGTTGATAAAGAAGGGTTCAAAAGGTAATGAAGTTATGGAACTCCAAAAGTTATTAAATTCTGCTGGATATAATGTAGGCAAAATAGATGGAATTTTTGGTGCTAAGGTTAGAGCTGCTGTTATCAAATTCCAACTAGCTAAGAAGTTAAAGGGTGATGGAATAGTAGGTCCTAAGCTCCGAGATTTCTTAAATAAGTAAATAAACTTTATAAATTAAACAAACAAAGCACACCTTGACGGATGTGTTTTGTTTGTTATAATAGAGCCATGTTTAATTGGTTTAAAAAGCACTTTATACCTCACGAAGGCAATAATCACCGCCCTCATATATTGCGTGATGCGAGTGTTCGCAACATTGTTGCTTTTGTTCTTTTTGTTGAATTATTTACTTTTCTTTTACCAATAATTTCTCATATCAATACGACAGGGAACATGGCCGCAGTTTTGCCTGGTGTTTTGGCCAACCTTACTAATGAAGAAAGACAGATTCAAGATCTTCCAGTTTTGAAAGTAAGTCCGATTTTGAATCAAGCAGCAGAAATGAAAGCACAAGACATGGCATCTAAGGGGTACTTTGCTCATACGAGTCCCGAGGGAATAACTCCTTGGTATTGGATTCAAAAAGTTGGATATAAATATCAATATGCTGGAGAAAATTTGGCTATTAATTTTATTGATTCTATTGACGTTACAAAGGCTTGGATGGCAAGTCCAACCCATAAGGCTAATATAGTGAAAGGCAACTATACTGAAATCGGTACTGGTGTTGCGAGTGGAATGTATGAAGGTCATCAAACAATCTTCGTAGCGCAAGTATATGCAAATCCATTACAAGTTCAAATAGCACCCAAAGTTGTAGAACAAAAGGAAAAAGAAATTCCACAGAAAATAGTAGGAGATAAAATTGCAAATGTGAATGCCAATAAAGAGGTGAGTGTTCTTGGTGCGGAAGTTGAATCTCCAAATCAAAATACATTTTGGCAAACGATGTTCACTTCACCACGTAATACTACCAACGTGATGCTTTATGTTGTCGCGGGATTTGTTTTAATAGTTTTACTTTTATATATATTGATGAAAAGGACAAATCATCATATGGATTTGATTACGAATGGATTGATTGTTCTCGTTATAGTGGGGGGGGTATTCTTGGCGAATTATTTCTATAGTAATAAAGATATGATTATTTTAGATAGTATAGACTATTCAAGATAATTTCTTGACTTAAAATACTAAATATAATATACTTAGTTTACCTAACTATTAGGTGAACTAATTTATGTTGAATAATAAGGATAAAAAAACAAATCTAGGAGATCTCTTGCTTCTTTTTAGAAGAAAAATAAGAGACGGTGTTAAAAAAGAAGGGATAAAATATGAATTAACTTTTTCTCAGATGGAGGTTATTCACTTTATAGGAATTTCTGGTGAGAAAACAATGAAGAGTATTGCAGATTATCTTAAAATTACTCCACCTTCTGTGACTGAAATAATAAAAGATATGGAGAAGAAAAATTTGGTCAAACGTATTATTGGTAAGGTAGACAGAAGAGTCGTGTCTATTGCCCTCACTGATAGTACTAAGAAAAATTATATTTCAATATCAAAAAATAAAGAAGAGATTTTAGATAAAATGGTTTCTAAATTGTCACAAAAAGATAAAAAAGATCTTGAGAGAATTATAAAAATAATTATAAAAAAATAAATTATGAGAAAACACATTATATCGTTAGCACATCAGCCGAAGAAAGTTACAGTTTTATCTTTGATTATTGCACTTATCATTGGCTTTTGGGGTTATAAACAAATAAATAAAACACCGACAAATATTTTTACCGTCAATGATAGTACTCAAAATATATCTACTGAGAATTCTGGATCTACACCTAAAAATTTAACTTTAGCTTTTTTATCGAATGGCCGTATCAAGTCTGTTTTAGTGAAGGTTGGTGATAGTGTGAAAAAGGGAACAGTTTTGGCGACACTAGATGCCGAGAATGCACTTGGTGCCCTTGTGCAATCTAGAGCTTCTTATTCTACAGCTAAAGCAAATTATCAGAAAATAATAAATGGTGCCACAGGGGTGAGTATTGATGTAGCGAAAGCATCTGTGAATACTGCACAAATAAATTTAGACGGTATTACAAAACAACAAAATGTTTTAGTTGCGAATGCATATCAGAATTTACTTAATTCATCAATCGCAGCTTTTTCAATTTCAACATCTACTACTCAGATGAGCCCAATTATTACAGGAACTTATGTCCTGGGCAATGAGGGTGATATAAGAATATCTGTTTATCAAGGAGGAAATGGAAATATTTTTTCTACTACTGGTTTAGTTAATTCTTCTGGGATAGTAAGCACAACATCACCACAAGCGATAGGTAATTCTGGTCTCTTTATACAATTCCCAGCAGATTATTCTTATCAAGGTGATTTGATTATTTCTATTCCCAACAAAAAGGCATCTAATTATTTAACAAATTACAATGCTTATGAATTGGCAGTACAAACAAAGTCACAAGTATTGGCGAATGCGCAAGCGTCTTTAGATCAAGCAAATGCTTCACTTAATGCATTAGTAGCTCTAGCTCGTCCAGAAGATGTGATGATAGCACAAGCGCAAGTAGACAGTGCATATGGAGCAATGCAAATAGCACAAGCTGCATATGACAATACTGTTATCAAAGCACCGAATGATGGAGTAATAACAGCCGTACACATATCTGCAGGACAGATTGCTGGTAGTGGCGTTTCAGCTATAGAATTTTCTAGTAATTAATAATTTAAATAATTTATCATATGAAAGAAGAAAACAAAAAAGAAAATATTTTTCAAAAACCGTGGATTAAAAGTTTGTTAGCATTTTTTCTGATTTTTGGAGCTCTCACAGGATTTTTGTTATGGCAAATGGGACGAAATACTATTTTTATTGAAAATTCTTTTTTAGATGCTCCAGTAATTAATTTGTCTCCAATTTCTCCGGGTACTCTTAATGTTCTTTATGTGAAAGAAGGGGATTATGTAGATGCCAATGCACAAATTGCTCTTGTCGGTTCTCAAATAATTTTTACTAAAAATGCTGGTATTGTCTCTAGTGCGCCTGTTGTTCTAGGGGCATATTTTGCACCTGGTCAGACAGTCGTTTCTATTGTGAATGTTGGAGAAATGAAAGTAGTTGGTTCTATTGAAGAAACCAAAGGATTAGAAAGTTTGAAATCTGGACAGCGTGCAACTTTCACGGTGGACACTTTCGGAGGGAAAACTTATGAAGGTATTCTAGATCAAATTAGTCCAGTTTCTAATGATAATGGTATTGTCTTCTCTATTTCTGATAAAAGACCAATTAAGAAATTTAATGTAAAAGTACGTTTTAATGTCTCTCAATATCCCGAACTCAAGAGTGGTATGTCTGCGAAGATAACAGTTCACACTAAATAAACATGGAAGATAGAGAAAACACAGGAAGTAATCTGCGTTGGTGGATATTACTCACGGTTATTATCGGAACCTTTTTAGGTCGTCTTGATCAGACGATTGTGAATCTTGCTCTTCCTAAAATTATTAATGATTTTAGTATTTCTGTTTCTGCCGCAGGATGGATAGCGACTGCTTATATTTTGGCAAATGCTGTTTTCGTTCCCATATGGGGCAAATTGGGTGACTCCATTGGTAGAAAAAAAGTTTATATTTTAGGGTTCAGTATTTTTATTTTAGGTTCAGTTTTGGCTGGTTTTGCCTGGAACCTTTCCTCAATGATTGTATTTAGAGTAATCCAAGCTATAGCAGGTTCAGCAGATTATCCCACAGCTATGGCAATTCTTGCGGTGACTTTCAGAGAGGGTAAAGAACGTGCTCAAGCTCTTGGTATTTGGTCTTCTTCTTTTGCTGCGGCCACTGTATTCGGTCCACTTTTAGGTGGGCCACTTATTGATACCTTTGGATGGCGTTCAGTTTTCCTTGTAAATTTACCTATTGGAATTTTGGGAATTTATATGGCTATGCGTTTCATAAACGAATCTGTTTCAGAGAAAAAGTCTACGAGTTTTGATTGGTGGGGTTCAATTACTTTAGGAATGATGCTTTCTGCTTTAGTTCTCGTTTTAGACAAGGGCGCTGATTGGGGTTGGCTTTCAGTTAGTAGTTTGTTTTGTTATTTTACTATTACAATTTTCTTAGGTTTGTTT
Source organism: Candidatus Nomurabacteria bacterium (assembly GCA_043723545.1). Classification (GTDB taxonomy): domain Bacteria; phylum Patescibacteriota; class Minisyncoccia; order Phycocordibacterales; family UBA9973; genus UBA9973. The sequence goes on from JAYSNU010000064.1 coordinate 6,136, forward strand.
ATTAAGATTGAGCATAAAGCTGTTGACCCTATTGTCGATTTGAAGTTTTTCAAAATTCCAGCTTTTGTAAATACACTTTTAAATAATTTTATTATTTTTATGGGAATGATGGGAGGAATTTTTCTTATTCCAATTTTCGCACAAACTTTTCTTGGATATAATGCGACAGAGTCCGGTCTGTTATTTATGCCGATGGCAGCAGCGATGATGTTCGCAGCACCGCTTGGGGGATATCTGACTGGCAGAGTTCAAGCACGATATGTTATTTTTGCTAGTACGATAGTTGCATCAATCGGTATTTTTCTTTTTTCCTTTTTAGATCCGAAGTCGGGAGCTATCGATATTATTATTCCACTTACAATTATGGCTTTCGGTATGGGTTTCGGTATGGCTCAAAGAACAAATATTATTGCTTCAGTGGTTGATCCGCATGAGATAGGGATAGCGTCATCTATTTTAGCCCTCGCTCGTAACATCGCTGGAGCTCTTGGTATTGCAATCTTTGGAACTATTTTGAATAATCGCATGGGAAGCAATATTTTAACTATCAATAGTTTTAGTAAAATTTCTAGTCATTCTCCCGTGGTTGTGCATCAATTTATAAGTTTGGTGGAACTCAAGGCACAAATAGATGCTTATGATTATGTGTTCTTGATGGCTTCCATCATTGTTTTTGTTGGTGCCTTTTCTATTTTGTTTATGAAAATTAAAAATGAACGTACTAATGTGACGGTCAATGTAGAGTGATAAATTTTTTGCAAAAAGGCTTAAAATAAACTAGTATTTGATGTATGCCGTTGTAGCTTAGTGGTAAAGCACCATATTGGTAATGTGGAGAGCGTGGGTCCGATCCCCACCAACGGCTCCCGAAACATTTGCCTTACAAATGTTCGGGCGAACATTTCGCCTGAAGTGAAATGTTTTAGCCGCAAGAAATTTGCCGAATTAGTTCAGTGGTAGAACACTACTTTCGTAAAGTAGAAACGTGAGTTCGATTCTCACCTTCGGCTCCAAATGAAAGAAGATAAAAATGAAATAGAAAAAGAAATAGAAAAGTTGGAACAAGAAATGCAACTTCCTGATTTTTGGATTGATAAAAATAAAGCACAAAATGTTTTACGTCAGCTTGAAGAATTAAAAAATAAAAAAGAAGGTTTAGGAAAATATGATAAAGGCAATGCCATCGTGACTATTATTTCTGGCGCAGGTGGAGATGATGCAGAAGATTTTTCTGCAATGTTGCTTGCTATGTATATGAAATATATAGATAAGAAAAAATGGGAGATTAATTTTATTCATGAAAATAAAAATGATCACGGCGGTTATCGGAATGTCTCTTTTGAAATAGTGGGCAAAAATGTCTACGGTACACTGAAAAACGAAGGTGGTGTGCATCGACTTGTGCGCATTTCTCCATTCAATGCGAAGAAATTACGACACACTTCTTTTTCTCTAGTAGAAGTTTTACCTAAATTTTCAAAATTAGATGCTAAGGATATCGTAATACCACCAGTAGATATTAAAATAGAATATTCTCGTTCAAGTGGTCCGGGTGGGCAGAATGTGAACAAAAGAGAGACTGCAGTAAGGCTCGTGCATATCCCTACTGGTATTGCAGTACATTCCTCGGGTGAGCGTTCTCAAGAGCAAAATCGTGAACAAGCGATGGCTATCCTTTTAGCCAAGATTTTTAAAAAAGCAGAAGAAGAAAAGAAAACCATAGAAGAAAGTATTAAGTCTAGTAAGGGCACAGATATAGAATGGGGAAGCCAGATTCGCTCTTATGTACTTCATCCGTATAAGATGGTTAAGGACCACCGCATAGGGGTAGAGACTTCTGATGTTAGTGCCGTGCTTGAACGAGGTGATATCGATATTTTTCTTGAGGGGGAAAGGGATTTGTGATAAACTAGGAGGGTGATTTACTTTAATAAGGTATCGAAGGTATATAACAAAGATTTACTTGCTTTGGATGATGTGAATTTTACGGTTTCTCGTGGAGAGTTTGTTTCTGTCGTCGGACACTCAGGAGCAGGTAAGACTACATTGGTCAAAATGATATTAGCAGAAGATGTACCGTCTGAGGGCTCGGTATTTTTTGAATCTAATGATGTACATAAGTTGAAAAATGAAGATTTAACCAAGCTTCGAAGGAGAATAGGTGTGGTTTTTCAGGATTTTAAACTTTTATCAAACAAAACAGCTTATGAAAACATAGCTTTTGCCATGGAAGCAGTTGGCAAGACTGATGAAGAGATAAAAAGTGATGTTCCTCATGTTTTAGAATTGGTGGATTTAACTAATAGAATTTTTCATTTTCCACATCAAATGTCAGGTGGGGAGAAGCAGAGGTTGGCTATAGCTAGGGCAATAATAAATCAACCCGAGCTTATAGTGGCAGATGAGCCGACTGGAAACTTAGACCCAATCAATACACATGAGATAGTTCAAATTTTAAAAAAGATTAATGATTTAGGAACTACGGTTATACTTACTACACACAATAAGGGAGTTATCGATTCTATAGGCAAGAGAGTAATAACGATGGAAAAGGGCAAAATAGTTCGAGATGACAAGGATGGCAAATATGTCATTTAGGATATATGATATAATATTTTTATGGTTTCATTCAAGAGAATTATTAAAGGAGGTTTAATGAATTTCCGCAGGAATGGCGTTGTTTCTTGGGCTGCTGTTCTTATCGTTACGGTTACCCTTTCTGTCATTACAGCTCTTATTTTACTTCAAGCAGTACTGCATTTTTCTCTTGATCAAATCAAAGATAAAGTTGATGTGACTATTTATTTTAATGTTGGAGCACCCGAAGATAAGATTTTAGATATTAAAGATTCATTAATTAAGTTGCCTGAAGTGGCAGATGTTTCTTATACTTCAGCTTCTGATGCCTTGAAAGCATTTCGAGATAGGCATTCTGAAGATTATCCCACGATTCAAGCATTAGATGAGATTAAAGACAATCCATTGGGAGCATATTTGAATGTAAAAGCAAAAGAAGTTTCTCAATATGAAAGTATTGCTAATTTTCTTAAATCAGACAATGCCCTTGCGTCTGGTTACGATTCTGTAATTAATAAAGTTAATTATTATCAAAATAAATTAGTTATTGATAGATTAAATTCAATAATTTCTGGTGCACAAAAATTAGGTTTCCTTATTTCTCTTTTACTTATAATTCTCTCTATAGTTATAACTTTTAATACTATTCGTCTGACTATTTTTATTTCAAAAGAGGAGATAGGGGTTATGCGTTTAGTCGGAGCTTCTAAGATGGGAGTCCGAGGACCATTCATGATTGAGGGAGCTGTCTATGGTGTATTAGCTACACTTGTTACAATGATTTTATTTTGGCCTATAACATATTGGTTTGGTAAAAATATGACTAATTTCTTGGGAATCAATATGTATAATTACTATTTTTCCAACTTCTTCCAAATTTTTGCAATTATTTTATTGTTAGGTATGCTGTTAGGTATTGTTTCTTCGTTTTTAGCAATTAGGAGATATTTGAATAAGTAATGGAAAAACAAGGTAAGACGAAATACATTTTTGTTGTTGGTGGAGTTATTTCTGGAGTCGGAAAGGGTATTACTGTCTCTTCTATAGGATTAATCTTAAAAAACCGAGGTCTTACAGTAACAGCCATAAAAGTTGACCCTTATATAAACATAGACGCGGGCACAATGAACCCCACCGAACATGGTGAGGTTTTTGTATTAAATGACGGAGATGAGACTGACCAAGACATGGGTAATTATGAGCGTTTCCTTAATTTAGACCTTACTAGAGTCAATTATATGACAACTGGTAGGGTTTATCAGAGGGTTATAGAAAAAGAAAGGAATTTAGACTATAAGGGTAGATGTGTGCAAGTCGTGCCCGATGTGCCCCTTGAAGTTATTGATCGTATTAAAAAAGCTGGTGAGAATGCTAAAGCCGATGTGGTGGTTGTAGAGATAGGCGGTACGGTTGGCGAATATG
>JAYSNU010000065.1:0-29461 GCA_043723545.1 Candidatus Nomurabacteria bacterium
ATGAAGTCATTATGAAGAGTATATAGGTAGAGATATTTGTACGTTTGTACCCTTGTTTTCCTCACTTTTTATAGAAATTTCACCCTTATGGTTTTCTATTATTTTTTTAGCTAAAGTAAGCCCCAAACCCGCACCATTTGTATTTCTCGAATTGTCACCTTGGAAAAAAGGATCAAATATTTTTTCTAACATATCTTTCTTTATTCCCACACCATTATCACTGATGTTTAGGCAATATTTTCTAAAAGTTATTTTAGAGGATAAGGATATTATTCCATTTTGTGGTGTATTTTTTATTGCATTATCTAAAATATTTAAGAATACACGACTTAATTCTATTTTATTACCTTTTATAATTGTATTTGAATTTAAATTTGTTTTTATTTCAATATTTTTAATATTTGTTAGATTTTTATTTTTTTCAACGATGGTTTTTATTAAATCATCTATAATTATAGATTCATAATTATTTTGTTTTTTTGAATCATATTTGGATAAATCGAGTAAATCATTACTAAGCTTAGAAAATTCTCGCATTTCATTTAAAGTATTTTCTAATGTTTTTTTTGCAGTTGGAAGATCTAGTTTTTTATTACTGAGATTTACTTCGAGACCTGAAATAACAACTGCAATTGGTGTACGAAGTTCGTGAGATGCATCAGCGATGAATCTTTTTTGTTTTTGCATGTTTGTTTTAATTGGTTCGAGCGTTTTATGAGTAAGAAAGAAACCCAATATAATGATTGAAAATACTAAAATAAAATCAATAGTTAGAAATCTATTTAGTAGAATGTCTTGAGTATTATCTATTATTAATTGAGAAATATTTGAATCAAGGTCACTTTCCAATATTGATTGAGTTAAATTAGTTAGAAGTGCATTGTAGGTTATAAAACTAAAAGCACCCAGAATCACTATAGTTGTAATAGAATAATAAAAAGTGAGTCTTGCTCGGGCAACAAAAAATTCATCAATCTTATGTCTAATTTCCCATTTTGTAACCGACTCCACGAATTGTTTGTATAATTTTTGCATTATCGTTTATTTTTCTTCTTAAGTTTTTTATATGTACATCTACAGTATTACTGAATGATGAATCAGCGAAATCCCAAGCGTGTGAATAGAGTTCATCTCTTGTTATTACTTTATTTGGATTACGCATCATATATTCAAGGACCATGAATTCTTTTAATGTTAAAGAAAGTTCTTTCTTTTTTTGTGTTGCTGTTCTGCTTGTCGTATTTATATTTATGTCTCCACAAGTAAGTATATCAGGGAAAGATATTTTTGGACGTCGGAGTAATGCATTAATGCGAGCTAGTAATTCTTTAAAAGCAAATGGTTTCGCTAGATAATCATCTGCCCCAGCATTTAATCCGATGACTTTATCATCCGTAGTGTCTAATGCAGTTAGCATGATTATTGGAATAATTACACTATTTTTTCTCCATTCCGTGCAAACTGAAACACCATCTTTCCCTGGAAGCATTCTATCTAAAACAATAAGGTCATATTCATCGCGATTAATCAATATTTTGCGTTCAGCAATAAGTCCATCTTCTACAGTGTCCACTGCATAGCCCTCTTGTACGAGACCCTGTTTTAGATTTTCGGCTAATTTTTTATTGTCTTCTACTAATAAGATTTTCATGATTATATTAAAACATTATAAATGTGAAATCTTCATGAAGTACTCAAAGTTGTGCGTCGGGTTGGATTCGAACCAACGAAGCCCGAAGGCGACAGATTTACAGTCTGTTGTGATAGACCACTCCACCACCGACGCGTGCATATAAAATACCACAAAAACTTTAATTTTGCTAGATTTATATTTTTATAATTGACTTTACGATTTTTTATTGTAAGGTATTTTTAAGGGTTTCTAAGTACTTGCTTCAACCGTGGAGGTGCAAATTGAAGTTCAAGATCCTTGACCTCTTTTACATTATTGCGCAATATTTTTATATATGTTATTATAAATGAAAGCCAACGGGCTTTTTTCGTTTAAAATCAACATTATTTATGGAAATTAGAAATATAGCAATTATAGCTCACGTCGACCACGGTAAAACAACTCTTACGGATGGTTTGATGAGGCAAAATGGTGGTCTTCAAGATGAGGGTTTGTCTATGGATTCAAATGCTTTAGAAAAAGAGCGTGGTATTACTATTTATTCTAAAAATACTTCAATAGTTTATAAAGGAACAAAGATTAATATAGTTGACACACCTGGTCACGCGGATTTCGGCAGTGAAGTGGAGCGTGTTTTGCGTGCAATTGATTCAGTGCTTTTACTTGTAGATGCTGTTGAAGGTCCAATGCCACAAACACGATTCGTTTTAAAAAAGTCTCTTGAGCTTGGTTTGAAACCAATAGTAGTTATAAATAAAATAGACAAACCCGCAGCAGATGCGCATAGAGTTCATGATGAAGTTCTAACTTTATTTTTTGAACTTGGTGCAAATGAAGAACAAGCAAATTTTGAAACTATTTATGCAATAGGCAGAGAAGGAAAAGCTTGGCGTAACCTCGAGGATCGAAAAAATTCTCCCGCTTTCCTCCATCCTTCGGACGGAACCTTCCGCGGATCTAATTTTTCCGATCCTTCCGGCTTGTCACCGCTTCTTGATTTGATATTAGAAAAAGTTCCAATTGCCTCAGTAAACCAAGATAAGAAAATGTCTGCTCAGGTTTTCAATTTGGGTTATGATAATTTCTTGGGTAGAATGGCCGTAGCGAGAATTTACTCTGGAAAAATTAATGCTGGAAATCAGGTTTATATAAAAGGAGAGAACGGTACACGTATTGGAAAAATAACGAAACTTTTTACATTTGAAGGTATTGCTCGTAAAGACACTGACAGTGCAGAATCTGGAGATATTGTGCTTTTGGCGGGTATACCGGATATCTATATTGGAGAAACAATTTGTGAAGATGAGTCAGTAGAAATGATGCCTCACATTGCGATAGATGAACCGACGCTTTCTCTTAATTTTTTGGTTAATGATTCTCCATTTGCAGGTAAAGAAGGAAAGTTTGTTACTTCTCGTCAAATAAAAGAAAGATTAGAAAAAGAATTAGAAATAAATGTTGGGCTCAAGGTAGATTTTTCTCCAGACCAGGGTGCAATGAAGTTTGGTCCAAGTTTTTTTAAAGTTTATGGAAGAGGCGAACTTCATATAGCGATATTACTTGAGAACATGCGTCGTGAAGGTTTTGAACTTCAAGTGTCACAACCAGAAGTTATTATCAAAGAAGAGAATGGAATTAAAACTGAACCTTATGAAGAATTAGTTATTGATGTTCCATCTATTTCTTCTGGAAGTGTTATCGAAAAAATTGGAAAGAGAAAAGGAATAATGAAAGACATGCAAGAGAAAGATGGTATTTCAAGAATTGTGTTTGATATACCGACGAGAGGACTTCTCGGTTATCGTGGCGAGTTTATCATTGATACAAAAGGAGAGGGAATCATGTCTTCTCGTGTTACTGGTTTTAGAGAATATGCAGGAGAAATTAAGAAGAGAGAATACGGCTCTATGACCTCAATGACAGCAGGTAAGGCTGTTGCATTCTCATTGGCAAATTTGCAGGACAGAGGAATCATGTTCATAGAACACGGCACAGAAGTATATGAAGGTATGGTTGTCGGTAATGTTTTGAAGGGTGATGAAATGTCAGTAAATCCTACCAAAGGTAAGCAACTTACTAATATGCGTGCTTCGGGTACAGATGATGCTATATACCTAAATCCAGCATTTATCCTTTCAATTGAACGAGGACTTGAGGTGATGAACCATGATGAATATTTAGAAATTACACCTAAATCAGTACGTTTAAGAAAAAAGTATTTAACCGAGATAGATAGAGCGAGAGCTCTAAGAGGGGACAGAAATTAGACATAACGGAGTACCATTTATTTGACAACGTGTCCATATTGTGTATAATTAAAAGTAGTTTTATTTTAATCCGCAAAATTTATGTCAACAATAACGTTTAAACCAAAACAAGTTACCAAAAGATTAACTTCTCACCTGCAAGATCGTTCTAGTGATGTCATCATGAATCGCTTTGGATTGACTGCGGATGTACGAAGAAAAACTCTTGAAGAAATTGGTAAAAAATACAATATAACTAGAGAGCGAGTACGCCAAGTTGAAGAGGCGGCCTTGGCTATGATTAAGAAGTCTGATGCTTATAAAGCTGAGCAGGCTGTTTTTGAAGAACTTAAAGCGTTGATACATTCTTTAGGTGGCGTTATTTCTGAGAGTGAACTTTTAGCTCACATTTCAAAAGATAAATCTACACAAAATCATATTCATTTTTATTTAAACTTGAGTGATTCTTTTAAGAAGCATCGTGAAGACGATCATTTTCATGCACGTTTTAGTGTGGATGATGAAATAGCAGATAAGGTTCATGATTCTTTAAAAAAGCTTTATGCAAGTCTTGCGGATGAAGACCTTGTTTCAGAAACAGAAATGATTAAAAAGTTTTTTGATCACTTGAAAGATGTTGCTGAAAAATATAAAAATGAAGAAATTGCAAAAAGATGGCTTCGTATTTCCAAGAAAATTTCTAAAAATCCTCTTGGTGAGTGGGGTAAAGCTTCATCTCCCAATATTCACACTCGTGGAGTGAAAGATTATGCTTTCTTAATTATGCGAAAACACGGTTCACCGATGCATTTTAAAGAAGTTGCTGATTCTATAACAAAAACTTTCAATAGAAAAACTCATTATGCTACTTGCCATAATGAACTTATCAAAGATCCCAGATTTATTTTAGTTGGACGTGGTATATATGCTCTTGCTGAATGGGGTTATAAACCTGGTATTGCTCGTGAAGTTATAAGAGATATATTGAAAAAAGACGGTCCACTATCTAAAGATGGGGTAGTTCTGAGAGTTATGAAAGAAAGATATTTCAAAAAGAACACTATTTTAGTTAATCTTGTAAACCCTAAATATTTTAAGAAAAATAAGAACGGTCTTTATACCGCTATCTAATATCTTGCTTTGTTGCTTTGTTGCTTGGTTTCTTTTGCTTTTTGTATTAAAATATAGAAGATGATTCTTGATTATCTTTCGAATTTTGTCTTTTATTTTGCACTACCGGTTTTAGGAACTGTCTTTATGGGATGGGTGGCTTGGAAATTGTGGCTTCACTATATTCAACAAGATTTTATTTCTGGTATTGATTGGGTATTACTTGAGATAATACCTCCTCGTGACGTACTTCGTTCTCCCAAATCAATGGAACTTTTCTTTACCAACGCCCTTTATCATTGGTCTTATAAAGGTGGAGTCGAAGAGTGGTGGCAAGGCGCGGTGTGGCTTTGGTTTTCTTTGGAAATTGCCTCCATTGAAGGACAAGTGCATTTTTATATTCGTACACCAACGCGTATTAAATCTCTAATTGAGACTCAAATGTATGCTCAGTATCCGCAATGTCAAATAAAAGTTGCTGAAGATTATACTTTGGCTGTAGATGAGATTTCAAAAAAGAGTGCATGGCAGTTGTGGGGTTGTGAATTTATGTTATTGAAGTCTCACGCTTTTCCGATTAAAACTTATGTAGATTTCGGTTTAGATAAAGATCCGAAAGAAGAATTTAAAGTTGATCCCATTTCTCCAATCATAGAATATTTTTCTTCAATGGGTAAAGGAGAGCAAGCGTGGATGCAAATTGTTGTGACTCCTTCTAAGAAAAAGTATCCAGTCCAAGGTAAGTGGTTTAAACACAATGATTGGGTTCAAGATGCTAGAGTTCATTTGGATGAACTTCTTGAACCCTTTACGAGAAAGCACTTACAACCAGACGGTCACTATGCTACAGAAATACGTATACCAGATTATTTAAAGATTCCAGTTGAGGCGGCAATGAAAAAGACCTTGAAGCTTGGTTTTGATACTGGTATTAGAGTTTGTTATGTAGCGAAAAAAGAAGCATTTAATCAAAACAATAGAAGGTCAATGCGTTTACTCTTTCGTCAGTATGCTATGCCGACACAAAATGAATTGTGGCGCATAAATTCAACCCAACCAGATAACTTTGGTAAATTAACTGCAGAAATTTTTATGACTGATGCTACACTTACTCGTGCGAAAGATAGAATGCTCACGGAATATCGCGAGCGATCTTTCTTTCATCCACCACTTCGACACAATATTCCTTTTCCTTGGCCTATTTCACCATTTATTTTTCCAAAATATTTTCATCCACACACATTTACCCTAAATACAGAAGAGTTGGCCACATTGTTTCATTTCCCTGGACAAATTTTGAAAGTTCCTACACTGGAACGTATAGAATCAAAAGAAGCTTCTCCTCCTACAAATTTGCCAACATAATATGGACCCAATTATTATAGAACCAGTAGAATCAAGTTTTTCTAAAAGGACCATTGTTCTTTATTTTATGGTATTTTTTGTTGTCGTATTTTCTGTGTATTATATATTGCTGAGTCCACCAAGAAATTTTCCAGTTGGCATAATAATAAATGTAGATGAAGGTGCGAGTTTGCGGAGCGTATCTTTGAATTTAAAAAACCACAATATTATAAGTTCTCGTCTTATATTTGAAGTTTTTACTATTCTTTATGGTGGAGAAAAGCATATTCTTGCAAATGATTATTATTTTGAAAGTAAACTTCCAGTTTATGAAATTGCGAGACGTATTTCAAAAGGTGAGAGACATTTAGCCCCTGTGAAAGTAACAATTCCAGAAGGATTTAATCTTATTGAAGCATCAACTGTTTTGTCTTCAAAATTACAGTATTTCAATAAAGAAGATTTTTTAAATAAAGCAAAAGAGGGTTATCTTTTTCCGGATACTTACTTTTTCCTTACTAATGCTGATGAAGATGACGTGTTGAATGCAACTAATAAAAATTATGAAAAAAAAGTTTCTCCATTGCGAAATGAAATTTCTGCTTTTAAGAAAACTGAAAAAGAAATTATAATTATGGCTTCTATTGTTGAGAAGGAGGCTAAGGGTGATGCTGACCGTGCTCTTATTTCTGGTATTTTATGGAAAAGACTTTCTATTAATATGGCTCTTCAAGTGGATGCTGCGCCGGAAACTTACAAAAAAAGAGGATTACCAGAAAATCCTATAGCGAATCCAGGACTAGAGGCTATAAAAGCGGCAATACATCCACAAGCATCATCTTATCTTTATTATCTTCATGATAAAAATGGAGTTGTGCACTTTGCTAAAAATTTCAACGAACATATAAACAATAAAAATAAATATTTAAAATGAGAAAACACAATTTTGCTTTTATTGATATAGAAACCACTGGTCTTAATTTGCAAACAAATGAGATCATTGAGATTGGTTGTGTTTTGACTGATTCTGATTTGGAAATTATTGAAGAATTTGAATTTAAAATAAAACCGAAGCACATAGAATCTGCGGACAAGGTTTCTATGAAAGTAAATCATTATAATGAAGCAGATTGGGAGTTGGCTTATACTTTAGAAGATGCTATGGAAATTTTTGCCGAGAAGGTAAAAGATGCAATTATGGTTGGGCAGAATGTTGTTTTCGATGCTAGTTTTCTGGAATATGCTTTTTTGAATACTAAGATTAAGAATCCAATGCACTATCATAGATTAGACACCATTTCTATAGCTTGGGCGAAATTACACAATGATCCGAAATTAGAACGTTTTTCTTTACGTGAGATGTGTCTTCGTTTTGGTATAGAACATAAAAATCAACACACAGGTCTCGGTGATGCCAGAGCTACTTATGAGCTTTACAAAAAGTTAATGGCTCTATAGTATAAAAATATATCTTTAAAAGGGGCTTTCACAGGGCGACGACCCGAGAAGGAAGAATTTTTCAGTAGAAAAATATCTGTACCCTTTTCAAGATGTATTTTTAAATACTATGAACAAAACAGTATTTGTTGGAATATCGGGGGGGGTAGATAGTGCTGTTTCTGCAGCGTTACTTAAAGAACAAGGATATGATGTCATTGGGGTTTTTATTCGTACTTGGCATCCAGATTTTCTAGAATGCAATGAAGAAGAAGAACGTCGTGATGCTATGCGTGTGTGTGCTTATTTAGATATACCATTTCTTACTTTTGATTTAGAAGATGTTTATAAAAAAGAAGTGGCAGATTATATGATATCTGAGTATAAAAGGGGAAGAACCCCAAATCCCGATGTTATGTGTAATAAAGAAGTGAAATTCGGTGCTTTTCTAAAAAAGGCACTTGCTATGGGTGCTGATTTTGTGGCGACTGGACATTATGCGCAGGCAAAAAAAGAAAAGATTTCTTCGGACTTCCTCCATCCTGCGGATGGAACCTTCCGCCATCAGAAATCTTTCCCTTCTTTGCTTATTAAAGGAATTGATCCGTCAAAAGACCAAAGTTATTTTTTGTGGACATTAAAACAAGAACAGTTGTCAAAAATTTTATTTCCAGTTGGTAATTTTAAAAAAACAGAAGTTAGAAAATTAGCTAATAAATTTAGTTTACCTGTTTCTGAGAAGAAGGATAGTCAAGGTATATGCTTTCTTGGTGATATAGATTTGAAGGTATTTTTGAAACATTATATTAAAGAAAAGAAAGGAAAAGTGGTGAATGAAAAAGGAGAGGAAATTGGTTATCACGATGGAGTAGTTTTTCATACTCTCGGAGAGCGCCATGGTTTTACTATTACGAAGAAAAGTTCCACTGATGGAGCATATTATGTCGTGGGCAAAGATTTGAAAAAAAATATTTTAATTGTATCGCAAGAGAGGAGAACTCATAATTTTTCGAGCGGAAGGTTCACGCCGAAGGCGGGAGGAAAGCAGAAAAATTTTGAGTTCCCCTCTCTTGAATTACAAGACACTAATTGGATTGGAGAAATCCCAGAAAACAATAAAACCTATACAGTTCAAATTCGTTATCACGGAGAATTTTTACCTTGTAAAATAAAATTAGAAAAAGGTAACAAGGCTCAAGTGGTTTTCAGTAATCATATTTTAGCTGCTTCTGGTCAGTCTATAGTTGTGTATGACAACGATGTTTGTATTGGTGGTGGGGTTATTGTATGATATATGATATGCAACAATTTTTAACACAAAATAGCGATATTACTATAAGATTACTAGTAGCGATGGGTTTGGGTATGCTTGTTGGTTTAGAGAGAGTTTTAGTCCACAAAGAAGCTGGCATGAAAACTCATGCTTTGGTATCTATGGGTTCAGCACTTTTTATAATTATTTCTGAAATTTTAGCTATTAAATATAGTGGTGTTTCTGGTTTTGATCCTTCTAAGATTGCTTCACAGATAGTAGTCGGTATTGGATTCTTGGGTGCTGGGGCTATCATGCTTCAAGGTTCTCGTTTACTCGGTCTGACTACAGCGGGTGGACTTTGGGTTACAGCTGGTATAGGTATGGCTGCAGGTTTTGGATTTTATAGTCTTGCTGTGATTGCTACAGCATTAGTATTTTTTATTTTAGTTGTTGTTTATCTTATCGAAGAGCCAATCAGAAAAAGAATTTCAGAGAAAGGTTTAAATGATGGAGACGCGAATAGATAATAGTATGCAATCAGATGAGATTAGGACAAGATTTTTAGAATTTTTTGATAAAAGGGGACATAAAATAATTCCTTCTGCTTCTTTGGTGCCTGAGAATGATCCTTCGGTGCTTTTTAATACTGCTGGTATGCAACCTCTTGTTCCATATCTACTCGGACAAGAACATCCAATGGGCAAGAGAATTGTTGATATTCAGAAATGTGTTCGTACTGGTGATTTGGAAGATATTGGAGACAAGAGACATCTTTCTTTTTTTGAAATGATGGGCAATTGGTCTCTCGGAGATTATTTTAAAGAAGAAGCTATAAAGTGGAGTTATGAATTTTTAACTTCTAAAGAAGAAGGTCTTGGTCTTAATCCTAATTATCTTTATATAACAATTTTTGAGGGTGATGAGAATGCACCACTTGATACGGAGTCACATCAAATTTGGCAAAGTTTGGGTATACCAACAAATCGTATTTATTCTCTTCCAGCAGACGATAATTGGTGGAGCCCTGGAGATAATGGTCCTTGTGGTCCTTGTAGTGAAATGTTTTATGATGTGACGGGTAGTGTTGGAGATTTAAACAAAGAACAATTTATTGAAGCAGTTAAAAAAGAAAATGTCATTGAGATTTGGAATGATGTTTTTATGGAATATAAAAAGAGTGATGGAAAAGTAATTGGTAAATTAAAACAAAGGAATGTAGATACGGGTGCGGGGCTTGATCGTATGACGGCTGTAATGCAAGGTAAAACTACTCCATACGACACGGATTTATTTGAAGGTGTTTTAGATTTTATAAAAAGTAAGACTAAGATTTTCGATGAGAAAAATTCTAGAATTATTGCTGATCATCTACGAACTGCATTGTTTCTTGTGTCTGATGGTACTATTCCATCTAACAAAGACAGAGGTTACGTTCTTCGTAGATTGCTAAGACGTGCATCTACACGAGCACAACAGATGGGTCTTGATACTTCCAATCTTATTGAAATTTTAAATAAATATGTAAAAAAGTATAAAGATAATTATACCAATATTATTGATAATAAAAATATTGAAACGATAAAAGATGAATTAAATAAATTCAGTCATACCCTTGTTGCTGGTTTGAAAGAATTTGAAAAGGGAATTGATCCATTTATTTTAGCCACCACTTATGGTTTTCCGATTGAGCTTACTACTGAACTGGCAAAAGAAAAGAATAAGACTATTGATATAGACGATTTTAATAAAAAAATGGCAGAACATCAGAAGCTTTCGCAGACTGCATCTGTAGGAATGTTTAAGGGAGGGTTGGCGAATCATAATGAAAAGACAATTAAGCTTCACACAGCACACCATTTACTTTTGGCTGGTCTTCAAGCAATAGTTGGTCCTTTGATAAAACAAAAGGGAAGTAATATCACAGAAGAGCGCTTAAGAATAGATTTTATTTGTGACCACAAACTTACCGATGAAGAAAAGAAAAAAGTAGAAGATTGGGTCAATGACAAAATAAAACAAGGTTTGGAAGTTGTTCGTCGCGAGATGCCATTAGTGGAGGCAGAAAAATTAGGTGCAGAAATGGAATTCGGTGCTAAATATCCTGAAATGGTATCTGTTTATTTTATAGAAGACAAAGATGGTAAGGCAATTTCTAAAGAATTTTGTGGTGGTCCTCATGTGAAAAATACAAAAGAGTTGGGTATTTTCAAAATTCAAAAAGAAGAAGCAGCATCAGCTGGTATTAGACGCATAAAGGCTATATTATTATAGTTTTTATGATACAATTAACTTATGTTTCGTAGACCTACACCTAAAGTAAAAGATGAACTTGTTTTGATTTTTGATATCGGATCTTCTTTGATAGGTGGAGGTCTTTTTTTAATGCAAGAATCTGGAGTTCCCAAAATTATCTTTTCTATTCGTGAAGAAATTAAAATACAAGAGTCTTTAGACGCAAATAAATTTTTATCTACGACCCTTGAAGCGTTGAAAGTCGTTGTAAAAAAAATTCACGATGAAAGTCTTGGTGCACCTGATAGAATTTTTTGTGTTTTATCTTCACCTTGGCATGTTTCTCAGACACGGGTTATAAATTTAGAGAAAAATTCTGATTTTATTTTTACATCTAAATTGGCGGAAGACTTAGCAGATAAAGAAGTTGCTTTGTTTGAAGCAGAGCGTGCACCATTTTATGCAATAAGTGGTAGTAAGGAAAAAACAATAGAATTAAAAAATATAAAGATATCTTTAAATGGTTATGAGACACCTAATCCTCTAGATCAAAAAGCCAAAAGTCTCGAGATGATTATTTTTATGTCTATTAGCCCAGAAGAAGTTCTCGAGAAAATAGAAGATATAATATCAAAATTTTTTCATACAAAAGAATTGAAATTTATTTCTTCTTCTTTGTCATTATTTATTGTTGTACGTGATTTATTTAATGATCAGAATAATTTCCTTTTGATAGATATTGATGGAGAATTAACAAACATTTCTATGACAAAAAAAGATGTCATAAGAGAATCTATTTCTTTTCCATTTGGAGTAAATTTTATAATTAGAGGTCTTGCTAAAGGATTGTCATGCACCCTAGATGAAGCACAGTCATTTCTATCTCTTTATAAAGATGGACATGCTGGAGCTGATGTTATTACAAAAATAGAACCAATAATTAATAAATTGAAAGATGAATGGTTGAAAAAGTTCCAAGAATCTTTGGCCAACCTTTCCAATGATATTTCTATACCAGCTAATATTTTTATGATGGCGGATAAAGAATGGGTTTTCTTTTTTACTGATTTAATTAAAAAAGAGCAGTTTAATCAATACACATTAGCTGAAGATAAGTTTAAAATCACTCCGATTAATTCGGAGACACTTCATGGTCTTGCTACTTTTGAAGAAAATGTAGCTCGAGAACCTTTTTTAATAATAGGGTCAGTTTATGTAAATAGGCATATGGATTAATTTATGGCAAGAAATTTAATTCAAGATATAAAAAGAAAACCGACAGTAAAAAAAGAAATAAATTTTCGTAATTTAGACCTGGGTCCTAAGAAAGAAAATGATTTTCCTGTTGAAATTAAAGTTCATAAAAAATCTAAAAATAGACTTTGGTTTATAGCATTAATTTCAATTGTATTTTTGTTTTTTGCTTTGTCTTTCTTTTTTGCCAAAGCCACAGTGACCATAAGTCCCAAAAAGCAGGATTTAAATTTAAAACAAGATTTTTCTGCGAATAAAGACAACTCTTCAGGTCTCTCTTTCGATTTGGTAGTTATTTCTGGTGAAGAAAGTAAGGCTGTTAAAAGTACTAGTACAAAAAACGTAGAAACAAAAGCAATTGGACAAGTAATCATATATAACAATTTTAGTACGGGACCTCAAACTCTTGTTAAAAATACAACTCTAGAGGGTTCGAATGGTAAAAATTACAAAACTAATTCGAAAGTAGTAGTACCTGGTATGACCAAAGATGGCAAGGTTGGGAAAATAGAAGTAAGTGTCACAGCAACTCTTTCTGGAGAAGAATACAACAGCACCCCACTTGATTTTAAACTTCCTATTTTTAAAGGCACAGCCAAATATACTAAATTTTATGCGAGATCGAAGGGTGATATTTCTGGTGGATTATCTGGGAAGTATTATCAAATATCTGATGCAGACAAACTTGCCACTGTAGCCATCCTTAAGGGTAATTTAACCAATAAGCTTTCACAAAAGATAATAAATCAAACTCCAGCTGGCTTCATTTTATTTAAAGATGCTGTATTTTTAAATACCAATGAAGATAGCATCAATACTTCTTCACCTTCCTTGACAGAAGATGGCATGGTTAATGTTACATTGAAGGGGACACTTTACGGTTTCTTATTTAATGAGAAAAAACTAACAAAGAAGATTGCAGAAAATGCAATAACTAAATATGACGGCAGTGATGTACATATTCCAAATATCAAAGATTTGGTTTTCACTCTTGTTGATAAAAATATTTCTTTTGCCGATGTTAAAAAAATTGATTTCAATTTATCTGGAATTTCAAAAATTGTTTGGAATGTAGACTCTGCGAATATTATTGCTTCTTTGTTAGGAAAATCTACAAAAGAATTTCGTACAATAATGGCTGAATATGAGAATTTAGATTCTGCTAATTTAAAAATGAGCCCTCCTTGGAAAATGTCCATCCCTGATAAATCTAAAAATATAATTATAGTCATAAATAAGGATAATTAGCCTTATATCTCTTGACTTTAAGCGTTAATTTTGATATATTGTTGTTATACAAATGAGTATTGATAAAAAAGAAAAAATTGTCCGAGGGATTGTAACGGAAGCACTTCCAAATACTTTATTTCGAGTAAAAATAGAAGATAAAGAAGGAGGTGACGAAGATGGCAAAAAAGAAATTTTGGCTTATTTGGCAGGAAAAATGAGAATGCATAGAATCAAGGTTTTGATTGGAGATACCATTGAAGTTTTATTAGATCCTTATGGCGGAAAGGGTAGAATCGTTAAGAGGTTGTAATTTTTTAAAGAATAGTGTATTATAGAACGTACGTTTGGTAAAAGATTATATACATTGATAAATAAGGGTTTTTCCCCTATTTTTCTATTGTATAAGCCAGGCAAGTATTTTTATGAAAATAAAATCAACAGTAAAAAAAATTTGTGATAATTGTAAAATGGTGAAACGCCAAAGACATTTAAGAGTCATTTGTTCTAACCCTAAACATAAACAAAAACAATAAAATGAGAATCCTTGGAATTACAGTACCAAATGAAAAGAGACTTGAAATCGGACTAACCGTTTTTTATGGTATTGGTATACCGAAGGCTCGAAAAATTTTAGACCAGGTTAATATTAATCGTGGTAAAAAGGCCGTAGACCTAACTCCTGAAGAAGAGAACAAAATTCGTGCAATAGTAGAAGGCATGACTATAGAAGGTAATTTGAAAAGAGAAGTTGCTGCAAATATAAAGAGATTGAAAGATATCAAAACATATCGAGGTATTCGTCATATGAAAAGATTACCAGTACGTGGTCAGAGAACAAAGACAAATTCTCGTACAGTAAGAGGTAATGTCAGAAAGACAATGGCATCAGGTAAGAGAAAAGAAAGTAAGACATAAAATTAATTAAAATGGGAAAGACAAAAATTACAACAGAAGAAAAAGAAATTAAAACAGAAAGTCCTGTAGAAGCTAAGGGGCCTGTCATTAAAACACCAAAGAAAAAAATCGTTGCAGGTATTTTCAACGTTGAAGCTACTTTCAATAATACCAAAGTTCTTTTTGCTGATAAAAATGGTAATGCATTATTTTGGTCAAGTTCTGGTTCCCTTGGTTTTAGGGGAGCAAAGAAGGGTACACCATTTGCTGCTGGTAAGGTCGGCGATCTTATAGGTAGTAAAGCATCTGCTCTTGGGGTAAAGGAAGCTGATGTAGTAGTACGAGGAGTTGGTTCAGGGCGTGAACCAGCCATCCGAGCATTCATGGCGAATGGCATAGAGATAACTTCTATCAAAGATGCGACACCAGTACCACATAATGGACCAAAAGCTAAGAAACCAAGACGTGTTTAAAATCAAAATAAATTAAATTAAGAATTAAAAAATATGTTATCAAAACCAAAATTTAAAATTTGCCGAAGACTGGGACCAGGAGTATATGACAAGTGTCAGACTACTAAGTTTTCTACTGCATCAGTAAAGGGTGGAGCAGGTGCAAAGCGTCCTAAGCAACTTTCTGAATATGGAGCTCAATTTATTGAAAAGCAAAAAGTTCGTTTTTCTTATGGAGTGAGCGAAAGACAACTTTCTAATTATGTTAAGAAAGCTTCTCTAGTAAAAGGTGCCGGAACAACAGACAAATTTTATGAAGGTCTTGAGTCTCGTCTTGATAATGTAGTTTACAGAATGGGACTTGCACCAAGTCGTCGTGGAGCAAGACAAATGGTATCGCACGGACATTTTATAGTTAATAATCATAAAGTCACAGTTCCTTCTTATGAAGTTAAAGTTGGAGATATAGTAAAGATAAGAGAAGGTTCAAAGATAAAGAAAATTTTTGAAAATCTAAGTGGCAGACTCAAAGATTATACTTCACCAGCATGGCTTAGTTTTGATTTGAATACACTAGAGGGAAAGATTTTAGCTAAACCAAAAAATGTAGAAGTTTTCCTTGATTTGAACGCCGTGCTTGAGTTTTATAGTCGTTAAAAATTTGTTATTTATTATTATTTTAAAAGTTAATTTTTTATAAAAATATGCCTGAATATAAAATAATTTTACCTTCCAAGCCTCGTGTGGTTGTGGAAGAGGGGAATAAAGGAGTATTTGAAATAGACGGATTATCTCCGGGCTATGGTCATACTCTAGGTAATAGTTTGAGAAGAATTATTCTTTCTTCTATTCCAGGCGCGAGTATCACATCTATTAAGATAGATGGTGTTTCGCATGAATTTTCAACATTAGATGGCATTAAAGAAGATGTTATCGTTATGATTTTGAATTTGAAAAAGACTCGTTTCAAAATGATTTCTGATGAGCCTCAAACAGTAACACTTTCTATAAAGGGTCCTAAAGAAGTTTTAGCTTCTGATATTAAAACAGGAGGACAAGTAGAAATTTTAAACCCAGAACTTCACCTTGTTGAAGTTACAGGAAAGGTCAACCTAAGTATTGAAATGAAAATCGAGAAAGGTCTTGGTTTCATTCCAAAAGAAATTATACAAAAAGAAAAAGTAGATATCGGTACTATTGCCGTTGATGCTATTTTTACACCTATTCGTCGAGTTTCTTATGAAGTTGAAAATATGCGTGTTGGTGATAATACAAATCACAATCGTTTAAGAATTTCTATCGAGACAGATGGAACTCTTACTCCTCGTGAAGCTCTTTCACAATCTATCGCTATCATGATTCATCAATTGAAAGCCATTATTGATTTCAAAGAAGTAGAAGAAGAGGTAAAGGAAGTAAAAGAAAAGAAATCTAAAAAAGAAGATGAAAAGGAAGAAGAGAAAAAAGGCGAAGAATTTACCGATGTTTTGAAGACTCGCATTGATAGTCTGGATCTTTCTACTCGAACATTGAATGCTTTGACTACTGCAAATATCCGTACATTGGGAGGTCTTGCTCGAAAGAAAAGAGAAGACTTGCTTGAATTGGAAGGAATAGGCGAGAAAGGTATTACAGAAATTAAGAAAGTTCTTGGTAAATTAGGTTTGAATCTAAAAGAATAATATGAGACACGCAAATAACAAAAGAAAATTTGGTAGAACAAAAAATTTGAGAATAGCTCTAGTTAATTCACTTGCGCTCAATTTGATTGTTCGAGAAAAAATAAAGACCACAGAACCTAAAGCGAAAGAACTTCGACCATTTATCGAGAAATTAATAACACATGCCAAGAAGGGTGACGTGGCTACTCGAAGATTGGTTTTGAAGAAGCTTTCAAATCGACGTCCTGAAGTTAAGAAGCTTTTTGAAGTTATTGCACCTAAATATGCAGACAGAAAGGGTGGATATACAAGAATATTAAAATTAGGAGTAAGAAAGGCTGATGGCGCACCTATGGCAGTTATAGAATTTGTATAAAGAAGAATAATAAGTTAGTATAAAAAAATCAAATGAACAACAGTCAACATGAAATGAAAATAATAGATGCAGAAGGGAGAACTCTCGGAAGAGTGGCTTCTGAAGTTGCGATGTCTTTGATGGGTAAGACTAAGGCTACTTTTGAACGTAATAAATATTCTGGTGTTCCAGTTACTGTGAAGAATGCTTCTAAACTTAAAATTACAGAAAAGAAATTGGATCAAATTTATCATACTCGATATTCTGGTATACCAGGTGGTCTTCGTATTATAAAGGGTACAGAAACTAGAGATAAATTGGGTCTTAAAGAATTAATAAAACTTGCAACATTTCAAATGCTTCCCGATAATAAAATACGAAGAGAAATGATGAAGCATTTAAAAATTGAAAATTAATATGGAAACGAAACACACAAAAGAAAAATCGAAAGAGGCATATATTGAAGCTGTGGGACGAAGAAAGACTTCAACTGCTCGTGTTCGTATCACAGAAGCTAGTAAGGCTAGCTTCATTGTGAACAACAAAGACGCAAAAGACTATTTCCAGACCGAAGTAACTCGTCGTTTGATTCAAGATCCTATGATTAAGGGCTTAACGGTAGCGAAGGCAGGAACAAAGTGGCATGTTGAAGCTCGTGTTTCAGGTGGTGGAATGCACTCTCAGGCTGAAGCAGTAAGACATGGTTTGTCCCGAGCATTAATTGCTTCTGATATAGAATTTCGTCCAAAATTAAAGACACTTGGTTTTCTTAAACGAGATCCAAGAGCCAAGGAACGCAGAAAATTCGGTCTCAAGAAAGCCCGCAAGGCCCCTCAGTGGTCAAAACGTTAATTTTCAAAAATCCCCTTTAAAAGGGGATTTTTTTGTGCTAGTATTGTCTTTATGAGTGAAGAAGAAAAGAAAGAAAAAGAAGGAAAGGAGTTAGAAGACGAAGTCGTTGAGTTTGAATTTAATGATGACGGTGAAGAGGATTTAAAGAAAACTCTTAAAAAATTGAGAGCGGATTTGAAAGTTGCTAAGAAAGAAAAGGAAGAATATTTGACTGGTTGGCAGAAAGAGCGAGCAGACTTCGCTAATTATAAAAAAGGAGAAGAAGACAGGAAAGCAAATTTTTCTGAGGTTATGCGTGAGAGAATACTTTCTCGTTTTTTAACTGTGATGGATAGTTTCAGTATGGCTTTCGCTAACCGTGAAGCTTGGGAGAAAGTGGATGCATCTTGGCGTGTTGGTGTGGAATACATTCATGCGCAAATGGGTACAATTTTTGAAGAATATGGAGTACAAACAATTGGTAAAGTTGATGAAGCTTTTGACCCCAATATTCACCAACCAGTAGATATGATATCCACAGATAAAAAAGAATTAGATCATAAAATAGCAGAAGTAACTCAAATTGGTTATAAGATTGCTGATCGTGTCATTCGTCCCGCAAGAGTGAATGTCTATGAATACAAAGACGGAGAATAAAATTTGTACTAACTGTGGTGAAAAATTTGAAATAAGTTCAGGCGATTTTGTTTTATATGACAAAATTAAGTTAAAGATACCCGATAATTGTTTTTACTGCAGGTTAAAACACCTTTTTGCTTTTTCTGTTTTTGAAAAATTTAGAAAAGGTATTTCGGATTTATCAAAAGAAAACTTGATAACTATTTTACCAGCCAATGCTCGATATCCTATTTACCAATCTCATGAGTGGTGGGGGGGACGGCTGGAATCCCATGTCGTATGCTCAAGATTATGATTCTTCCAGACCTTTTTTTAGTCAGTTAAAAGAACTTCAAGAGAAAGTTCTAAGACCACACCAAGCTGGGGAAAATAATACTAATTGTGATTGGTGCGATGATGTTTGGGATTCCCAAAATTGTTACCTATGTAGATCATTGGCTAATAGTGAAAATGTTTGTTATTCATACAGGATTGTAAGTTGTCGGGACTCTTTTGATTTGTCTGTAAGTTTTTTCGTAGAAAATTCTTATGATTGTTTATTTTGTTTTAATTCATTTAATTTAAATTTTTCCCAATAGAACTTTCTCCATTTTATTATATTGAAACAATTTTGCAGGACTATTATTCGATGGAGAGAAGTGTTGCAGAGAGTTATGGTTTTAAATGGAAAGAGAGGGAAAAGAGAGATTATCAAATAAAAATTAGAGCAGAAGATTTGCCAGATCATGTAAAAGATGTAGATGAATTTATTGTTGGTAAGGTTATTGGTTGTCTTCATGCTGGGTCTTGCGCTGAGCAATGTATTGAAGCTTTTAAAATTCGTGAAGATGAACTTAAATTTTATAAAAAGAATAATCTAGCTTTACCTAGACTTTGTCCGAACTGTCGCCATTTTCAGAGATTAAAGAAGAGGAATCCCATGAAGCTATGGCATAGGCAGTGTATGTGTAAGAAAGTTGGTCATGAGCATGAAGGGTTGTGTCCCAACGAATTTGAGACAAGTTATGCACCAGAACGCCCGGAGATGGTTTATTGTGAGAAATGCTATCAGAAGGAAGTCTACTAATTTTCTAAAAAAGGAGTAAAATATAGTAAAGGTCGAAATCTCTATTAATATAGCGTAGTGTTGTGATTTTATGTTATTCATATATACAACTTGCGCAACTTCTGACGAAGCGGAGGGTATGGGTAAGCTTATTATCGGCAGCAATATGGCTGCTTGTGTGGATTATTGGCCAGTTGAGTCAATGTTTCATTGGGAGGGTAAGTTTAAGAAAATTTCCCAAATAATGATAGTAATTTCTACTTTTGAGTCTAAGTTGGATGATCTTACTGAGCTTATATCACTGCATCATAGTTATTCTATTCCGCTTGTTGCTGGACTTGATGTCCGTAGAATAAATAGACCATATAAAGAATGGATGATGAAAGAAGTTGCTTAAATATACTTTGTCGGGTGTTTGTCGGGTGTTGGACACCCGACGGTTAGATGGCTTGCACTGCTCTGTACGTAGCGATAATAGCAGCTGTTTCTCCGCGTAAAGTATTTTTACCAAGTGAAGCTAAGATGTAATCGTTTTCTATACTTAGATTTATTTCTTTTTCTGTGAAGCCTCCCTCTGGTCCGATGAAGATGCTGACATTGTCAGCTTTTTTATTTGGAATGTACTCTTTATCTATTAAATGAAAAATTATTTTCTCTTCACTATTTGTCCCAACTTTTAATGCATCTTCGAAATTTAAAATAGGGGAGAGTGTGGGCACGATACTTCGGCCAGATTGTTCGCTCGCTTCTTTTATTATTTTTTCCAAACGCTCCATATTGAGTCCAGTTTTGATTGTTCTCTCAGTGATGATAGGTGTGATACTTGTTACTCCAGATTCGACAGCTTTCTGTACAGCGAGTTCGAAGTTTTCTTTTTTTAATATTGCGAGATATAGATTTACTTTTCTTTTGTTTTCTTCTTTTATGTGATTTATTTTTTCTATTATACCCACTACATTGTGAGATGTGACAGAGAGTAAGGTAACTTCTGCTTCGCGTCCTTCTCCATCTCCAAGAATTATTTTCTCACCAATTTTTAATTTTAAAACATTGTGAATTTGTTTCACTGTGTCGTGAGCTGTTATCTCCACTTCCTGTTTTGATAAATCGTATTCACCTATAAAACGATTAATTCTCATATACTTATTCTAGCTTATTTTTTGAAATTCTCGAATAGGACTTTCTTACTTTCTTCATCTATATTTTCTGTGACTATTATCATCATTTCTGTCGTGAGTTCTAAATCTTTTTTAATATTTGTGAAAAGGTGCTCGAAAGGAAATGGAGAAATCCAAGCAGAATTTTTAAGGCAAACAAAACCAGCTTTTTTAAGTAAATAGCGTAATGATTCTCTTTCTGCTTTTCTGGACTCTGGTAAATCGAGCAAAACTATTCTCCATAAACCGTCCCAAGAAGTGTTCACTAGGCCAGTGTCATTCTCGAGTTCTAGGCTGTGCATCTTCTTTTTTCCTTCTTTGGTTAGGCGTGCGTAGTCGTTTTGAGGAGAGGATATTTGTTCTATTAGACCTGATTCTTTGAGGCCTTTTAATGAGCGTGTGATGGCGTATTTGGGGTTTTCGCAGTCGTTTTGGCTCATTACCTTATCCCTGATTTCAGGTAGGGAAACAGCTGATTTTTGGCCCAAAATCTTAAGTATTTTCTTGGAATAGTCTATTTTCCTTGACATTCCTATATATTATAATATATATTGTCTTTTGACAAGTATTCCGCGACCACGAAATACTTGCTAAAAATAAAGGGTTCGTATATAATGTTTTCCACAGGTCTTTTAAAATAAAATTAGTCTTTTTAAAATGCCTTGCGCAGGAAATTAGAAAATAAAAGAGGTATTCTGATTATTATTTTCTTGATTGACGAGCAGTTCGCTAGCAAAGCTTTGCTAGATAGATTGCATTTTGAGAAGAGCTAATTTTATTTCATAAAATTATAAGTTTAATAAAATAAATATATGTCAAAAATAATAGGTATAGATTTGGGTACAACGAATTCGGCAGTAGCTTTCATCGAAGGAGGCGCACCGAAGATTATAGAGAATGCTGAGGGTGCTCGCACGACACCGTCAGTTGTTTCTATTGCTAAAAATGGAGACAGACTTGTGGGTTTATTAGCGAAGCGTCAAGCAGTTACAAATCCAGAAAATACTGTGTATGGTATCAAGCGTTTTATGGGTCACAATTTTGAAGATCCAGAAGTTCAGAAAGACTTGAAGAATGCATCTTTCAAAATTCAAAAAGGCGCGAATGGTGGAGTGGAGATAAAGATAGGTGATAAATGGATGCGTCCAGAAGAAATTTCCGCGATGATTTTAAGTAAGATTAAGGCAGACGTTGAAGCGAAGACAGGTGAGAAGGTGACCGAAGCAGTTATCACTGTGCCTGCTTATTTCAACGATGCACAAAGAAAAGCTACAAAAGATGCAGGAATGATTGCTGGTCTTGATGTGAAGAGAATCATCAATGAGCCGACAGCCGCTGCACTTGCTTATGGTTTCAATAAAAAGAAAAATGAAAAGATAGTCGTCTACGACTTCGGAGGTGGAACGTTCGATGTTTCAGTTCTAGAGATAGGTGATGATGTTATCGAAGTTAAGTCTACAGATGGAGACAGTCACTTAGGAGGTCGCGATATTGACCACAAGATTATCGCTTGGATAGCAGAAGAATTTAAAAAGACTTCTGGTGTAGATGTTCGTGGAGATAAGCTTGCTCTTCAGCGTTTAGATGAAGCCGCAGAAAAAGCGAAGATAGAACTTTCCACAACAATGGAAACTGAAATAAATATTCCATTTATCACTTCTACGGCTGCTGGACCCCAACACTTACTTTTGAAGATGACTCGTGCACAACTTGAGTCTATCGCTGATGAATATATAACTCGCTCAATAGAGATTACAAAGAAAGCGATGACAGCTTCTGGTTTTAAAATGGAAGAAATGAATGAGATTATCATGGTGGGTGGTCAGACCAGAATGCCGAAGATAGTAGATGAAGTGAAAAAGGTTTTTGGCAAGACTCCAAACCTTTCCATCAATCCAGACGAAGTCGTGGCTCTAGGAGCCGCAGTGCAAGCTGGAGTATTGCAAGGAGATGTGCGAGACGTTCTTCTTCTTGATGTTATTCCTCTTTCTCTTGGTATCGAAACCCTAGGTGGAGTATCTACGAAGCTTGTTGAGAGGAATACAACCATCCCTTCGAATAAATCCCAAGTATTTTCTACTGCAGCAGACAATCAGACAAGTGTAGAAATACACATCGTGCAAGGTGAGAGACCGATGGCATCTGACAACCGCTCTCTCGGAAGATTTATTTTAGACGGAGTGCCACCAGCACCTCGAGGTATGCCACAGATTGAAGTGTCTTTTGATGTGGATGCGAATGGAATTTTAAATGTCACTGCGAAGGATAAAACTAGTGGTAAAACTCAATCAATAAAAATTGAAGCAAGTTCTGGACTTAAGGAAGATGAAATAAAAAAGATGCAAGCTGATGCAGAAGTGCATGCGGAAGAAGATAAGAAAAAAAAGGAAGGCGTAGATGTGAAGAATACAGCTGAAATGATAATTTATACAGCGGAGAAGGCGTTGAAAGATGCAGAAGGTAAAATCTCAGATGGTGTGAAGGATGGAGTGAATGCGAAGGTCACTGCACTTCGTGGACTTAAAGATGGCACAGACTTTGATGCTATCAAGAAAGTCACAGATGAGCTCTCATCTGAAATGTCTAAAATTGGTGAAGAGTTAGCCAAGGCAGCGCCTGCTGCTGACGCTACCGGTGCTGCCTCTGATGCTCCAAAGACCGAGCCAACCCGTGACGCCGACTTTAAAGAAGAGCCAACAAAAGGCGAGGAACCCAAGGCGTAATGCTGAATAGTAAATATTTTTGCAAAGTTAAAAAATTGGAACATAATTACTTTATTAATCGTTAATTTAAAAAATTATGAAAAATAAAATTGTATTTGGCACTTTTGTATTATCAATGTTGGCTATGAGTGGTGTAGCTTTTGCTGCGGGAAATTCTACTCCTGGAATCGATAGATATATGAATAATCTAGGGAGACAACAAGCTGGAGTAGTTGGGGCACAATGTGGTACTGGTGCGGGTTCAGGAGCTTTTGGTTATTTTGGAAAAGGTTTGAATATGGCTGGTGGCGCAAATGGTTACCAGACAGGACTCAACAACAGTGCAGTTTGTGGAAACCGATAATAAATTTTTTTGATTCTAAAAAGCCCCTATCGGGGCTTTTTAGTTTGACTCTTTTGATTTTTGTTGTATGCTTAAGATATTAATCCTAAACGTTTAAATTATATGGGATTTGTTATTGCAATGCTAATAGGATATGCAGTACTTCTTTGGATAATTGGGTTGTTTACATCCGACAATGCTTGGAGTTTTTCCTTGAAAGGAACAGGAATAACCATTGCTCTTGGATTTCTATTATTTTTTCTTTGGATTATTAAAATGATTATTTTTCAATAGATAATTTATGGAAAAACACACGAATTATTTTTTTTATTGGCTAAGTCCAATGTTGGGAGGGTTTTTTATATGGATATATCAAACATATGATTGGCTAAGGTATGATGAATGGAATAGTTTTTCTTTGCTTTGGCCATTATCTTTTTTTGAAAATTTTCGAAATTGGGTTTATTACCCTAGTGATTGGTTTGGTTTACATGATTTTTTTGATTTTATACCATTTTCTGTGGTGTTAATTCTCGTGGGTGTATTAATAATTTATTTAGAAGAAAGTCAAAATAGTCAAACAGAATATGAAGCTTATTCTTTAAAAATGTCAGGAGAAAAGGAAGAATAATTTATGATTTTTTTAAAAACTTTGGTGTAATTTTTATTTTTATTGGCATTGCAATATTATTCGTTATGCTTGGTGAACATTTTAAAATTGAAACTTTTGTTATGGCGATTTTTTCTTTTGGTTTAGGTATTTCACTTTTTATTATAAATAAAGAATAAACTATATGAACAAATTGGAATTAACTTCTCAAGAAGAAATAAAAAGATTAATTGAATATGTTTTGGAGCCAATTAGTGGTAAGGTTGTTTCTTTTGAATCTTCTCACGATATGTATTGCGGTATTCGTTCAGCGTATAGTACAGAGAATATATTTTTAGAAAAAAATAAAGTTTCATTTTATCCAATTATAATTAATACTAAATTGGGTGAATTGAGGATGAGTATACAATCAATTTATTTAAATGATTTAAAATTAGCAATAGGAATAGCATTTGGGTATTCTACTTTTGTTGAAAAAAATAAATTATCAGATAAGATTTCTATGGAAATTCAAAAAAGAATTTATTCTTAATTGTTAAATCTCTTTAAGTAAATCTTAAATATTAAGAGGTTCAGTGATTGTTTGTATATGTGGTGATATAATGAACTATATGAAAACTTGTGAAAAATGTCATATTGAATTTGGAGATGATTTAAATTTTTGTGTTAATTGTGGACAAGGGCTTATTGATAAAGAGAAATTAGCTCCAAAACAATCACAGGAACTCGAGACTGATTCTTTTGAAGAAATGTATAGTAAAAATAAAGAGTTAGTTATTGGTATTATAATTTTTATTATAGTTTTCGTTTTAATCCTAGTTGGTATCTTTTCTTCAGGTGATATAAAAAATGGTTCGTATTCATTAGATGTTCCAACACAAAAAAATGATACGCCCTCTGTTTTAAATGATGCAACAGTGGATACAAAAATAGACATAAAGGTTCAAGCAACTACGGTACAGGTATCCAAGTTCTACAATGGAGAAGATGGATATTCCTTGTCTATTCCTACTGGAAACAGATCAACTTGTGTGTGGACTTGGGAAGGAGGGAGTGGTGCTATTCCTGATAGTGCAACTACTTATGCTGAGACAGCAACAGAAAAACACACTCATACATATTATGGAGAATCTAATTATAAAGTTAACTGTTTTGATGATTTCGGTAATCAATATGTAGGAATATTTCCTACTGAATAAAATTATATGAAAACTTGTGAAAAATGTCAGGGTGAAAATGAAAATGATGCAAAATTTTGTGGTAAATGTGGGCAAAAATTTATTATTGAAAATAGGTCTATTTCTGATGAAAAAACAAAAATAGTTCTTGAGATAAATTTAAAGAATGATAATCAGGAAGAACACAAATTGGTCTTGCATAAACAAGAAGGTAATTTAAGTAATGATTTATTTTGCCCAAAATGTGGATCAAAAAATATTTATATTAATAAAAAGGGTTACGGAGCAGGACGTGCATTTTGGGGTACTGTTTTTTTTGGTCCACTTGGTTTACTTATGGGTCAAACTGGAGCAAATAATGTATTAAAGACTTGCTTGAATTGTAATAAAAGATTTTAATTAATTAACTTTAAATCTCCTTAAGTAAATATTTTTGCAAAGTTAAAAAATTGGGAATATAATGTATATATGTTAAACATACTTATTGATTGGTGTATTTCAGCCTTAGTTATACTTGTAATAGCTTATATATTGCCTGGGGTGGCTGTTGCCAACTTTTTTGTAGCCATTGTCTTGGCTCTCGTTCTTGGTTTAATAAATGCTCTTGTAAAGCCTATATTTATAGTCTTAACTTTACCACTCACCATACTTTCGTTCGGATTATTTTTATTTGTCATCAATGCACTTCTTATAATGCTTACAACATACATAGTGCCAGGATTTCATGTTTCTGGATTTTGGTGGGCACTCATATTTAGTTTGATACTTTCCATAGCAAATGCTTTCATTAAAAACCGCAAGGTTTAATAGCATGAAAAAATTTTTAATTAGTATACTCACCTTGGGTGTTATCGTAGGAGTTTTATTTTTTGTTAGCAGACAAAAAGTAATTGCCCCAATTAGCTCAGTTTCTTGCACACAAGAAGCTAAACTTTGTCCAGATGGTTCTTCTGTCGGCCGAACTGGACCGAATTGTGAATTTACAGAATGCTCTAAACTTTCTCTTGATATAACTTATACAAATAAACAATATGGTTTTAGCTTTTCTTTACCCACAAGTTGGAAAGGTTATAAAATTATTTCGGGCACACGAGAGATTCGTGATGTTTCTTTCGGGAAGATAATTGCAAACGCACCGACCTTAAGTATTCGTCATCCATTGTGGACAAGCCGAGTCTCTCGTCAAGATATTCCATTTGATGTTTATACTTTGGAACAGTGGTCTCACATTGTTACGGAACAATATTCTGTAAGTGCAGCACCGATACCACCTAGTGAACTGGCTAGGAATAGTAAATATATTTTCGCACTATCTGCGCGTTATAATTATGCATTTCCCAAAGGATATGAAGAAGTTGATCAAATTTTGGCGAATAAAATAATGAAAACATTTGAGCCAGCAGGAACAGGTGTCGTCCTGTCAGGAATTTCTGGGACAGTACTTCTGGGTCCTATATGTCCTGTGATGAAGATTCCACCTGATCCAAAATGTGCAGATAAACCTTATTCAACTTCGATTAATGTTATGAAGAGTGGAAGTTCTAAGGTTATAAAAAAGATTCAAAGTGACAAGAATGGAAGTTTTCTTTTTGTAATTGAACCAGGTATATATGTCTTACAAGCTAATAGTGACAATGTTTTACCGAGATGTGGGGAAGTGTCAGTTGAAGCAAGAAGTGGACAATATATAAATACGGAAATATCTTGTGATACAGGGATAAGATAAAAGGAATATTTTATGTTAATATGATGATATCTTTATGAAAAAGACGCAGATATTTTTAATACATGGTGGAAATACTTTCAAGAATAGGAAGGATTATTTACATTATTTGAAGACTCGAGAGGTTTCTATCGAAAAGAAACCTAAATGGGCTCTGGAATATCTTAATAAAGAACTCGGTAAAAAGTTCGACATTATAAGGCCTAGGATGCCCTTACCAGAAGATGCGAAATATGAGGATTGGAAACTTCATTTTGAGAGACATATTTCATATTTACGAAATGGTGTGATTCTAATTGGAGGTTCACTCGGTGGAATATTTCTCGCGAAATATTTATCAGAACATAAATTCCCTAAAAAAATTCTCTCTATATATCTAGTATGTCCGCCATTTTATAATTCACTCAGTCAAGAAGATTTAGCTGGAGGATTCAAATTAAAATCAAATTTGTCTCTACTTGAGAAAAATTCTAAGAATTTGTATTTGATGTTCTCGGAAGATGATGATGTCGTGCCCGTATCTCATGCTGAGAAATATAGGAAGAAATTAAAAAATGCAAAAATTATAATTTATAAAAGTAAAAACGGACATTTTCGTGTTTCCACATTTCCTGAAATTGTTAAACTCTTAAAAGGGGATATTAAATAATGTATTATCTTTATATTTTAAAATGCAGAGATAAAAGTTTATATACTGGTATAACTACAGATTTGAGAAGGAGATTGTTGGAGCATAATAGTAGTGCGCTTGGTGCACGGTATACATCTGGCCGTAGACCTGTTAAAATTGTGTATACAAGAAAATTTAAAAATAAGTCAAATGCTTCAAAAGAAGAAGCAAGAATTAAAAAATTAAACAGAGCTGATAAGTTCGAGTTATGTCATTAAAAACTGCAGCGTATATAGGGGTGATAGTGGGTTCGGCAATTGGGGGTTATATTCCGCTTTTGTGGGGTGATAGTTTGTTTTCTTTTTCATCTGTAATTTTAACCGCTGTCGGAGGAGGAATTGGAATTTATATTGCTTATAAACTAAATAGTTAGGGTTATGCTTCATCCGCTTGTAGAAAAAATAAAAAATATTTTGACGGAAAAGGGTTATAAATTTGATACTTTCGAACATGAGCCCGTACGTACAAGTGAAGAAGCTGCGAAAGTGCGCAGTGGATATACACTTGAGCAAGGAGCGAAGGCACTTATTGTGAGAGTTAAAAAAGCGGGAGAAGGGAAGTCCTTCGCCATGTTTGTAGTTCCTGGACATCAGAAGTTCGATACAAGTAAGGTGAAACAAGCTTTCAATTTATCTGATTTAAGATTTGCCACTGAAGAAGAAGTAATGAAAATTACAGATGGCGTACAAGTTGGTGGAGTGCCACCATTCGGTAATTTATTTAATATTCCCGTATATGTAGATGAGAGTTTATTTGATAATGAAAAAATAATTTTTAATGCTGGAGACAGAAGCTTTTCTATTGGTATGAAAACGGTGGATTGGAAAAATATTGTGAATCCCACCGTCGGTGCTATAGTGTAAATAATGAAAATTTATGATCTAGTGGTTATAGGTGGTGGACCGGCTGGAATGATGGCGGCAGGGAGAGCTGCTGAAAGAGGACTCTTGGTTTTACTGCTTGAGAAGAATCCTAACCTCGGTAAAAAATTACTTATCACGGGAGGTGGTAGGTGTAATGTTACAAACAATAAAACTGAGGTTCGCACGATGCTCGCTAAATACAAAGGGAATGACAAATTTCTCTTTTCTGCATTTTCACAACATGGTGTGAAAGATACGTTAGAATTTTTTAATTCTCGTGGGATGGAGATGAAAGAAGAAAATGAAAATAGAATTTTCCCTGTTTCTGATAATGCCAAATCTGTTTTAGATGTACTTGTAAAATATATTAAAGGCTGTGGTGTAAAAGTGGAGACTGATAGAGAAGTGTCGGGTATTGCCATAAATAAAGAAAATAAAAATATAATTATTAGTGTGAAAGGTGTAGGAGATATTGAAAGTCCGAATTGTGTGCTGGCTACGGGTGGGGTGTCTAGACCGGAGACAGGTTCTACCGGAGAAGGATTTAAATTTTTAAAAAAAGTAGGACATACAATTATTGAAAATGATTTTGCTCTC
>JAYSNU010000066.1:0-9477 GCA_043723545.1 Candidatus Nomurabacteria bacterium
TCATTATACGAATTAATGATTCTTTGTCTGCAACAGAATCAGCATCCAAGCATCCCACGAAATCTGTCTCAAGATGAGAAAGTCCAAGATTCAAAGCTGTATGCTTGCCACCATTTTCTTTTTTGAAAGCTCTAACATTGTTATATTTAGTAAATTTTTCTATAGCATTCCATGTACCATCAGTAGAACCATCGTCAATTAAAAATATATTAAGTTTATTCTTCGGATAATTTAAATTGAGTAGTGAGCGTACTGTTTTATAAACAGTATCTTCTTCATTCCAACATGGCACAATGACAGTAACAGATGGATATTTATCCAACTCTATTTGGTGCTTTCTTATAACAATTTTTTTCCTATTTTCCAAGAAAGTAAGAAGGAAAAATACCTGCACATACACAGATAAAAAGGTTATTATGTAAAAAATTACGTCTGAAATTGAAGTCATTCTTAAACACACCATAACACAAATAACCCTTAAAAGCAAACGTAAAAAGCCCCCAAGGGGGCTTTTTATTTAAGCTAAAAAAGAAATTACATTTTAGCTTCTGAGCCAGGAGTAGCACAAGTAGCACAAGTAGCACAAGTAGCCATACACTTTTTACATCTGCAACCGACGAGCTTCATGATGGCTGCGAGACCAACAAGAATGTAAACGATAGCTTCAACCATTGGCCAAGAACCAAGAAGCATGTGAACAACGTTCCAATCACTTCCCATTAACATTCCTACACCAACCAAACCCCAATTAAGACCACCGACAAGTAATAAGATTTTGCGAAGCTTTCTTACAACACATCCATGACCACAACACTTTTTTTTAGTATCCATATTTTTTACTTTTATCTGTCGCCTTAGCGAAAGACATTAAATTTATAAAAGGACCTTTTTTGCTAATATTCACATTGTAGCACTTTTTGTAGTACATGCTATAATATGCATATTAACAGTTGGTAATTAAAAAATAAATATAAATGGAACATAATAACACAGAAAACAAAAATGTTGATTCACAACAAATTGCTGGAGCTATAATAATAGCAGGCTTAATAATTGCAGGTACCATCTTATTAAAAGGTGGACAAATAGTGGCTACAAACAACAATGCGGCTGCTCCTAATGCGCCAAGTGCTCCTAATCCTGGAAATATACAATTTACACCAGTTAGTGCAGCAGACAGAACTTTGGGAAACAAAAGTGCAAAAATTACCCTAGTTATGTATGAAGATTTTCAATGTCCTTTCTGTGGAGCAATTTCTGGGCTAGAACCTAACTCCGCCATAATAAAATCTATGCAACAAAGAGATTCTACTTGGACTCCTTTCATGCCAGAAATTCTTAAAAATTATGTAAATACTGGAAAAGTATTATTTGTATATCGCGACTTCCCTCTTTCATTCTTAGGAGCAGAATCTTACAGATCAGCAGAGGCTGCTAGGTGCGCCGGAGACCAGGGAAAGTTTTGGGAATATCATGATTATCTTTTTGGACATCAAAAAGGAGAAGGGCAAGGAGCCTTTTCTGATACTAATCTAAAATCTTTCGCAGGAAAACTTGGCTTAGATTCAAATACTTTTAATCAATGTTTGGATAGTAATAAATATACAAAAATAGTAAAAGATTCTGAAGCTGAAGGAAAAACTGTCGGAGTTACTGGTACACCAAAAGGATTTATTTTAAAGGGTGGCAAGGTTATAGCAACGATAGACGGAGCTGAATCATTAACTGCAGTAAAACCAAAAATCGACGCAGCGTTAAAATAATTAAACAATTAAAAAACCCGCATTATGCGGGTTTTTTAATTTATGTGTTTATTTAGTCAAAGTAGTTCTTCAACCTTGCGATTTTTTCATGCTGACGAAGTTTTTCATGTACCTTCGCTTCAATCTGACGAATACGCTCTCGAGTCACTCCAAACTCTTCTCCTACTCTCTCAAGAGTATGCTGAATGCCATCAATAAGTCCATAACGCATTTCAAGGATTTTTCTTTCTTTTGGGTTAAGCTCATCGAGAACTCCACGAATTTGATCAGAGAGAATTCTGCGTGAGGATTCTTGATCAGGTCGTAAAATCTTATCATCCGGAATAAAGTTCTCAAGTGTTGATTTATCGTCATCATCTCCCACTGGTTGTTCTAGTGATATGGTCTCTTGGCTTATATTCTCTATTACATGTATTTTATCTACTGGTATACCCATTTCAGTGGCTATCTCCTCAGCAAGGGGCTCACGGCCCAAATCTTGGCTTAATCTACGATGTGTTTGTTTATACTTTGAAATTGTTTCAACCATGTGTACTGGAATACGGATAGTTCTACTTTGGTCTGCAAGAGCACGAGTTATAGACTGACGAATCCACCAAGTAGCGTAAGTAGAGAATTTGTAACCCTTAGTCCAATCAAATTTCTCAACTGCTTTAAACAAACCCAGATTTCCTTCTTGAATTAAATCAAGCAAAGACAGATTCGCACTTCGTCCAACATATTTCTTAGCAATAGAAACAACCAAACGAAGATTGGCTCGAGCAAGTAAATTTTTAGCCTCCAAATCACCCTTTTCAATACGCTTAGCTAAATCTTTTTCTTCACTTGCATGAATAAGTGGATATTGTCCTATCTCTTTCAAATACATTTGGATAGAATCGTGAATAGTAGATTTATTTAAATCTTTATCGTTTAAATCAAGATCTAGGTTGAGTAAATTTCCACCTTCCAAAACGTCAATACCAGCAATAGCAAATTTCTCATATAATTCATCTAAGAAAAAGATATTATTTTCAATATTAGGAAAAGTCTTTAATATCTCATCATAAGTTATAAATCCCCTTTTTCTTCCCTTAGCTATCAATTCATCTGAGATACGATTAAGCTCAAAGGCCTTCTTCTCTCCTCCAGTCAATTTTTTAGTTACTTCTTTCTTAGCAACCTTTTTAGTGACCTTCTTAACTTTCTTAACTACTTTCTTTTTAGTTATTTTTTTAGCTTTTTTCTTTATTACCTTTTTAACTTTCTTTTTTGCTATTTTTTTGTGTTTTATTTTTTTCTTCATATAATTATTTCTTTAGACGACCATTTTTAATATTCTGTATCTTTTTGTTAATTTCATTAATTTCTTTTAAAATTTCAATCTCCCTCTGGTTTTCTTTTTTCTCTTTTGAGATATGCATTTCCTGCATTTTTTTAGATAACTCTTCTTTTAAATATTCTTCTTCTAAATTAATTAATAATTCACCGACATCATTTATTAAATCAACATCACCACCATAGAAAACCTCTGCTTCAAAAATAAGATCTTCTTTACTATTTTCAATTTTTTCCAAAATAACCTTACTTTCTATGTTTAAAATTGTAGATAAATTTTCAAGTATTTTATCTACATCAATCAATTGGCGGGCTAAGCTTTTCTGCCAAAGAATAATGCCAAGCAATCTTCTTTCAATGTAGTCTTTTCTAAATATCTGACTTTCTGTTTTCTTTATTTCTTTTATTTCAATCTTTTCTAGCTTCAATTCTTGTTCAACTTTTTTTAAATCTTCCTTAAGGGCAGATTCTGATATAAAAGAAACATCGGATATCTTTTTAATAAAATGCATTTGTTCTATGGAACTTTCAATGGCATTAACAAAAGGCAGTATCTTTTCTTTTATTTCTCTTCCCGCCTTACGATTATCTCCCTTCGAATCAAGTAGCACCTTATCAAGTAAAAACTCAATCAAATGTTTTGAATTCCTAATTGCTTCACGCCAAGAATCTACTCCATTTTTAGATATTAAATCAGCAGGATCTACTCCAGAAGGCATATTGGCAACTTTTACATCCATACCAAGTGAAAGTGCAATACGGCCTGCTCTAAGTGAGGCATTAAAACCAGCCTTATCTCCATCAAAAGCAAGCACAATATTCTCTGAAAGACGACGTACAAGGCCCAAATTTGACACCACATTCTCTCTACTCACCGTTGCGTCGGCTAGAGCCGTTCCTGACGTTGCCACAGTGTTTTTAAAGCCCGCCTGATGTGATAACACCAAATCCATTTGACCTTCAACTAAAATAGAAAAATTGTTTTTACGAATAGAATCTTTAGCTTTATCTAAACCAAAAAGAACATAAGATTTACTAAAAATCGGTGTATCTGGACTATTTAAATATTTGGCAGACTTTCCATCATCTTTAAAAAGTCTCCCCGAAAAAGCAATCACTCTTCCACTGGAGTCCGAAATCGGAAACATAATTCTATTTCTAAAACGATCATAATAACCTTTCTCTGTTTTTTTAATTAAACCTGCCTTTTCAATCTCAGCTTCTTTCCATCTTTTACTAATTAAATGATTATAAAGAAGTCTCCAATCTTCCGGTATAAAACCGATACGAAAATTCTTTATAGATTCATCATTGAGTCCTCGATTTTTTAAATAAGACAAAACATCTACATTCTTTTTTATATTATTTTCAAAAAACAAAGTTGCATCTTCCATTACACGATACAGTTTCTCCTTTTCACTTTCTTCTTTAGAATTAAAGTTTTCCAGTGGGACACCCGCTTTATCCGCAAGCATTTTAAGTGCCCCTTTGAAATCGAGACCTTCGAATTCTTCTACGAAAGTAAATATGTCACCCTTGGCAGAACAACCAAAACAATAGTAACTCCCCCTGTCAGCAGACACAAAGAAAGAAGGCGTCTTTTCGTTATGAAAAGGACATCTGGCTTTAAAATTTGCACCAGACTTTTCTAACTTTATATAAGAAGAGACTATTTCTTCAATTGACAGTCTCTCCTTAATTTTAGTGACGGGAGAGTTTACCATATATTATTCTACAATAGGAGGAACACTACCCTTCTGCACAAAACCTGTACCAGCTGGTATTAAACGTCCGATAATAACATTTTCCTTCAAACCTCTTAGGAAATCAATACCACCCTTAACTGCGTTTTCAATAAGAACACGATTCGTATTTTGGAATGAAGCGGCTGACAACCAACTCTTAGTTCGGAGTGATACTTCAGTAATACCAAGCACAACGGTTTCAGCTTTTGCTTCTTTGCCATTTATTTTGGCAACTCGGAAATTTTCTTCAATGAAAGCTGTATTTTCAACAATATCACCAATGGAGAAATTGGTTTCACCTGCATCTTTCAACTTACGACGAGAAAACATTTGACGAATAATTATTTCAGTATGTTTTCTAGAAATAGAAGCACTCTGCAATTCGTAAACTTTATTTATTTCACGAATAATATATTCCTCAACCATTTCTTTTCCTCCATATAAGAATATTTCAGAAATATCAGCAGAACCATCTGTAAGCAGTTCACCTTTTTTAATCTTATCACCAGCCTTAACCATAGGAATTCTTCTAAAAGGAACAAGATACTCTATCTCGTTTGCTTTTCCATCGGCCTTACTATCTCCTAGAACCTTAATTGTTTTCTCTCCGTCCTTTTCTTTTATTTCAAAAACCTCTCCATCGGTTTGAGAAACAACTGCTGCATTTTTAGGAGTTCGTCTTTCAAAAATTTCTTCAATACGAGGTAAACCTGTAGTGATATCAGTACCTGCAACACCTCCAGCATGGAAAGTTCGAAGTGTAAGCTGCGTACCAGGTTCACCAATAGCTTGTGCTGCGATAATACCTACCGCTTCACCTAAATCAACTAAATGATTTCTTCCCAAATCTAATCCATAACACATCTGACAAAGACCATGAACAGTCTTGCAAGTAAGTGGAGATCGCACGAATACTTCCGTAAAACCTTGACCTTCAATATTGTAAGCTTCTTCTTTGGTAACCAAGAACCCACGCTTGTAAACAACATTTCCATCTTTATCTTTCAAATCAGCAGCAAGAACACGTCCACGAAGGTTTTTTGAAAGTGGTATTTCTATCCCAGAAATATTTTCACGAGTAACTATTTTACCTTCTTTGGTATGACAATCCACTTCTGTGACAACCACATCTTGTGCAACATCAACTAATCTACGAGTTAAATATCCAGCCTTAGCAGTGTTTAGAGCGGTATCTGATGCACCCTTACGAGCACCATGAGTAAGTGAGAAATATTCAATAGGAGAAAGACCTTCTTGGTAACAAGGAATAATTGGGAATTCCAATGTTCTACCTTGGTTATTTTGAATAAGACCAATCATTCCTGTCATTTGCACTAAAGAAGACATGGTGCCTCTTGCTCCTGAGGTAATAATGTCATATGTAGAACCATTTTTATCAAGAGTATTTGGTGTAACTTTTTCTAAATCTTTTTTAGCGTGCGTCCAGATTTCAATAATCTTTTGATACTTTTCTTCTTCAGACAAAAGACCTTCATTGTATTGAGAGATTATTTGCTCTTCTAGTTTTCTATTTCGTTCAATTATTTTTGGCTTTTCTGGAGACACCATAATATTATCAAGTCCCCAAGTTGTACCAGAAACTGTAGAATACTTGAAACCAAAAGCTTTAATCTTGTCTAAAATATTTGGTGTTTCATCCACTCCGTAATGCATAATAAGTTCATCAACTAAGGCAGATAATCTCTTCTGTGACATTTCCTCACTTACATAAGAGAAATCATTTGGCAAAATACTATTAAACAAAAGTTTCCCAACTGATGTTTCAAAAAGTGCGCCATCAAATTTCTTATACTTAGGTGTATTAGTAGATAAAACTTGTATTTTTGCTCGAAGAGAGACAACACCATATTCATATGCAGTGATGGCGGTGTTGGGACTTGAGAAATATTTCCCTTCTCCTTTTTCTCCATCCACATTTTTAGTCATCCAATATGCACCAAGCACCATATCATTACGAGGATGAACAATAGGGTCACCATTTTGTGGTTTAAGAAGATTCTTATTTGCCGCCATCAAATTCTTGGCTTCGGCTTGAGCTTCTTCAAGAAGAGGCACGTAAACTGCCATCTGATCTCCATCGAAGTCAGCGTTGAAAGCCTGACAAACTAATGGATGTACTTGAATAGCATTTCCTTCAATCAAAATAGGATTGAAAGCTTGAATACCAAGACGGTGCAAGGTAGGAGCACGGTTTAACAATACATATTTACCTTTTATAACCTCATCAAGCATTGCCCAAACTTCTGGTGTTCTCTCTTCTATAAGTTTATTTGCCCCACGAATGTTAAAAGCTAATTCTGCTTGTAATATTTTTGATATAACAAATGGTCTGAAAAGTTCAAGAGCCATATGTTTGGGTAAACCACATTGATTGAGTTTAAGTTGAGGACCAACAACGATAACTGAACGTCCTGAATAATCAACACGCTTACCAAGCAAATTCTGACGGAACAAACCTTGTTTTGATTTCAAATTATCAGAAAGAGATTTAAGTGGTCTCTTTTGAGATTGACTCATAGCAGCTGATTCATTTTGTTTTGCAATAGAATTATCTATCAACGCATCCACAGCTTCTTGAATGATTCTTTTTTCATTCCGGAGAATAACATCAGGGGCATTGATTTCTTTTAATTTCTTTAAACGATTATTTCTATTGATAACTCGGCGATATAAATCATTCAAGTCACTTGTTGCATGACGTCCACCATCAAGCGCAACCATAGGGCGAAGAACTGGAGGGATAACAGGTATAACTGTTAAGAACATCCATTCTGGGCGAATATCAGCATAAAGCATTGCTCTTATAAGAGAAAGTCTCTTCTGTAATTTTTCTTTTTCCGCTGCACTTGCCTTCTCGAGCATGTGTTCTGTGTGAGTTTTTAATTTATTCAAATCAAGATTCTTGAAAATAGAATAAATTGCTTCAGCACCTATATTCGCTTCGAAACAAGTACCATATTTCAAAGAATAATGATGGAAAGAAATTTCGTTTAAAACTTTTCCTTCATATATTTCTCCAATTTCCTTTTTTGTACTTGAAAGTAAATTCTTTAATTTTTCTTTAGTATCATCATCGGCAGAATTTTTAAGTTTAGATTTAAATTCTTTATCAAGACCTTCCAAGACAGCTTTTTTCTCATCTTCATGAACTTTGGTAATGATATAACCTGCGAAATATATAACCTTTTCAAGATCAGAAACAGAAATATTAAGAAGTATACTCATTCTTGAAGGCACTCCACGCAAGAACCAGATATGAGATACGGGTGTAGAAAGTTCTATATGACCCATACGTTCACGACGAACTATAGAGCGAGTAACTTCAACTCCACATTTCTCACAAATAATATCTTTATAACGAATTCGGCGATACTTTCCACAATAACATTCATAATCCTTCTCAGGACCGAATATTTTCTCATCGAAAAGACCACCGCGCTCGGAACGGCCTGTGCGATAATTTATTGTTTCTGGTTTTGTAACTTCACCATATGACCATTCTTTTATTTGGTCTGGTGACGCTAATTTTAATGTAATGTGATCAAATTCAGTTGTATTTAGAGTTTTCATATATTTATATAATTTTATTATTAATTATTTTCCTCCAAATCATTAGCTCCGAATTTTTTCAAATTTACATCAAGTGCGAGTCCTCTCAAATAATTGAGAAGAACATTGAATGATGCGGGAGAATTTGGTGCTTTGATTACTTCATTCTTAATAATAGAATCGAAAGTCTGTGAGCGACCCAAAATATCATCAGACTTAATGGTAAGCATTTCTCTAAGTGTATAAGCTGCGCCATAACCTTCCAATGCCCACACCTCCATTTCTCCGAATCTCTGACCACCACCTTGTGCTTTACCGCCAAGAGGTTGCTGTGTAATCAAAGAGTAAGGCCCGATCGAACGCATATGAATCTTATCTTCCACCATGTGGTGAAGTTTCAACATATACATATATCCCACTGCTATATCTTGCTCGAAAGCCTCTCCTGTTCGTCCATCAAAAAGTTTTAATTTACCATTGTCTGGCAGTCCTGCTTTTACTAATTCAGCTTTTATCTCTTCATGCTTAGCTCCTAAGAATGGAGGAACAATGGCTTGATAGTTCAAAGTATTAGCAGCCATTCCAAGATGCAATTCCAAAATCTGTCCCAAGTTCATACGAGAAGGAACACCAAGAGGGGTCAAAATAATATCTATAGGTGTACCATCTGCTGCATATGGCATATCTTCTTCTGGAAGAATAGTAGAAATAACACCCTTGTTTCCATGGCGACCTGAAAGCTTGTCACCAACAGAAATATTTCTTATTTGTGCAATCTCAATAACGATTTTCTTTATAATTCCAGCCTCAAGAGTGTGCCCTAAATCACGAGAGAAAATCTTCACACCAATAATACGCCCACGCTTACCGTGTTCCATACGTAATGATGTATCTTTCACATCACGGGCTTTTTCAGCGAAAATAGAACGAAGCAATCGCTCTTCTGGTGTAAGTTCGGTCTCACCCTTGGGTGTAATCTTACCAATCAGAATATCATTCTCACGAACTTCAGCACCAATACGAACAATGCCATCTTCATCCAAATCTTTTAATTTGAGTTCTCCAACATTTGGTATATCACG
>JAYSNU010000067.1:0-4450 GCA_043723545.1 Candidatus Nomurabacteria bacterium
AACCGCGCAAACTTTAGGTCAATGACCTACCAAAACAGCATAACCGCGCAAACTTTAGGTCAATGACCTACCAAAACAGCATAACCGCGCAAACGAGATAGCACGTTATTTATAGCATTTTTTCTTTAATTCTTTCAAGAGCTAAGATGAATGAGCCCATGCGAAGGTGGGTTTTGTTTTCTTGTGCTTTCGTATATGTTTGTTGTGCAGCATCGTTCATGATGGGTAGGAGCTTGTCGAAGACTTCTTTTTCGTTCCAATGTTCACCTTTGAGATTTTGATCCCATTCAAAATATGACACAGTGACACCACCAGAATTTGCCAGAACATCTGGAATCACAGCAATGTTTTTCTTAAATAATATTTCATCAGCTTCTGGTGTTATCGGACCATTCGCAAGTTCCAATATTACTTTTGCTTTTATGTTTGGTGCATTTACATCTGTGATAACATTTTCAAAAGCAGCGGGAATTAATAAATCACATTCTATTTCTAGAAGTTCTTCATTTGTAATTGTTTTATTTCCTTCGAAATTTGAGAGGGAACCAGTAGTCTTTTTATATTCTGTTAATTTTTTTATATCAAGACCTTTTTCATTATAGATTCCACTCTTTGAATCAGAAATTGCAACTACAGTGTGTCCATGTTCTGTAAAAATTTGAGCAGCATTGTTCCCAACATTTCCGAAACCTTGTACGACAACTTTACATTTATCTGGCAATCCAAGTTGTGTTCGCAGAGAATCAAAGACATAAAATCCTCCGAGTCCAGTCGCTGGTCCTCGTCCCTCTGATCCACCTTTATCTATTGGTTTACCTGTGAAAGTTGCACGGGTTTTATCTCCAGATAATTTTTCAAATTCGTCCGACATCCAAGACATTATTTCTGGTGTAGTGTTCACATCTGGTGCTGGTACATCCTTGTGTGGTCCTAAAATATCATAAAGTCTACCTACCCATCCACGAGAAAGTTTCTCAAGTTCTTTCTTAGAAAGTTCTTTTGGATCAACAGTTATGCCACCCTTACCACCTCCCATTGGGATATTTGCTACAGCACATTTTATAGCCATCCAGAAGGCGAGAGCTTTCACCTCATTT
Organism: Candidatus Nomurabacteria bacterium; assembly: GCA_043723545.1. Classification (GTDB taxonomy): domain Bacteria; phylum Patescibacteriota; class Minisyncoccia; order Phycocordibacterales; family UBA9973; genus UBA9973. The sequence goes on from JAYSNU010000067.1 coordinate 1,098, forward strand.
ATTTCGGTATCATGGTGGTATCTTATTCCACCCTTATAAGGTCCTAATGCATTGTTATATTCAACTCTATAACCTTCAAAAATTTTTGTAGTACCGTTATCCATTTCAACTGGTATAGAGACTCTGATTTCTCGATTTGGTTGTCTCAATTTTTTTATAAACTCACTGTCAAAGTCTTTTATACTTACGGCTTTGTCTAATTGTGCCATACCATTTTCAAAAGGGTTTTTCATAGTTTTTAGTTTACTTCTTATAATATGAATTTGCTATTAATTTTTTTTAGATTAGATTTTCCAACATTTCTAGTTCTTCTTTAGAATTTGGTTGCAAGGCCTCAATGATATTTGTGATTGGGATAGCATTTATTTTTTTATTTTGATTGAAAGCTATTTTGAGAAGATCCCCAATATAATATTCTTTTTGCATATTTTCGTTTTTTAATTTATCGATATTTTCCCATAGCCATTTTGCATCGAAAGCGTAGAGTGCGGGGTTTAGCTCTTTTATATTTTTTTCTTCTTCACTGGCGTCTTTAAATTCAATTATACCTTTTACTAAATTATCATTGTCACGAATTATTCTTCCAAAATGATTTAATCCAACCCGCCAGTCTTTAAAATCAGGAACGGTTACTGTTCCTATAGTTATTATTGGCTTTTCTTTTTTATGTTCAGAAATTATGTGTTCAAGTGTTTCTTTTGAAACGACTGGTTGGTCGGTGGAGATAATTAATACTATGTTATGTTCTTTTTTAATGGAGCTTTGTGCGGACATTACTGCATGACCAGTGCCGAGTTGTTCATGTTGTTCTGCATACATATAATTTTCTCCGAGTATTTCTTTAATACGCTCTTTTTTGTACCCCACAACAATTATTGGTTCTGTACCTGTATTTAACTTTTTTATAGTCTCTAATATATGTTGTAAAAAAGGTTTACCTTTAAGTAATGCTAATGCTTTTGGTTCATCAGTTTTCATTCTTGTTCCTTTTCCGGCTGCTAGTATAATTATTTGAATTTTTTCTGGACTTTCCATACCGGGAGATTATATAATATAATTAATTTATATGAAACCCTTGTCAAAAAAGAAAAAGAAGGTGGTAATGGTTAGTGGTGGTTTTGATCCAGTTCATATTGGCCATGTGCGAATGTTCAATGAAGCGAAAAAGTTGGGTGATGAATTGGTTGTAGTATTAAATAATGATAATTGGCTAAAATTAAAAAAAGGTTATGTTTTTATGCCAGAAAAGGAAAGGAAAGAAATCATTGAAGCCTTTAGGGCGGTAGATAAGGTTGTTTTAAGTAATCATAAAAAAGAAACAAAAGACATGAGTGTCGGTAAGGAAATAAAGGTTCTTCGCCCTCATATCTTTGCTCAAGGTGGTGATCGACATGTTCGCAATATTCCTAGTCCAGAAGTACTTATTTGTGACAAAATAGGTTGTCAAATAGTTAATAATGTTGGACGAGGGGGGAAAGTTCAAAGTTCTTCAGATTTGGTTAAAAAAAGTGCATTAAAACACAAAAAGAAATAGAAATTTGCTATCTTTTGAAAAGATATGTTGTATAATAAAGCCATGTCCCAATTTAAGGTATTTCAAATTGAAAAGCCATGGGGTAATTTTCGACAGTTTTCTCATAATGAAGTAACGACTGTCAAAATACTTTCCATAAATCCCAATACCTCTCTAAGTTTGCAGTATCATAACCATCGATCAGAATTCTGGCATGTTATATCAGGTCATCCAACTTTAACTATTGGTGAAAAGAAAATAAACGCAAAACCAGGTGATGAATTTAGCATAGCAATAAAAGAACAGCATAGATTAGAAGCGGGAGCTGATTTTGTTAAGATTTTGGAGATTGCTTTTGGGGATTTTGATGAAGAAGACATAATAAGAATAGAAGATAAATATGGCCGTAATTAAAAAGAAAAAAACTATAAAGAAGAAAAAAATAGTAAAAACTGTTAAGAAAAAAACGGTAGTAAAAAAGATTGTCAAAAAGAAAAAGATTCTTTTAAAAAAGAAAATTGTTAAAATTAAGAAAAAAATTACTAAAGGTAAGAAAAAAGTATTAACAAGAAAGAAAGGAGTATCTTTAAAAAAGGCAATACATAATCCAATTATTGAACCAAGAGAATATTCTTGGGAATCAAAAGCTACATTCAACCCAGCTGCAATTTTTTCTAATGATAAAATTCATCTTGTTTATAGAGCGATAGGAGATGATGATTCTTCTGTTTTGGGATATGCATCAAGCCCAGATGGTTATAATTTTTATGATAGACCACAGTATGCTATTTATAGAAGATATTGTGATTTCTCAAAACCCGATATAACGGTTCAATCAATAGATTATGTTTCTGGTGGTGGATGGAATGGTGGATGTGAAGACCCAAGACTTACAGTTTTAGGAGATACTGTTTATATGCTTTACACAGCTTTTGATGGTTGGGGTTCATTACGTATTGCACTTACTTCAATAGCATTAGATGATTTTGAAAATAAAAAATGGAATTGGAAAAAACCGGTTTTGATTTCTCCCCCAGGACAAATTCATAAAAATTGGGTTATTTTTCCAGAAAAAATAAATGGTAAATTTGCTATTTTACATAGTTTCTATCCAAATATTCGCATTGATTATTTTAATTCCTTAGAAGAATTGGATGGTAAAGATTTTATAAATAGTGATAATACTAGACCAATAGACAAGAATAGACTTTGGGATAGTTGGTTTCGTGGAGTAGGTCCAACACCGATTAAGACAGACATAGGATGGCTTATTTTATATCATGCTATGGACCATAAGAATCCTGATAGATATAGAATGGGTGCATTAATTCTTGATTTTAAAGATCCAACTAGGGTTCTTTATCGTTCAGAACATCCAATATTGGAACCAGAAGAACATTATGAAAATAATGGGTTCAAATGGGGAGTAGTTTATTCATGTGGTGCGATAGTAAAGAATGGTACGCTTTTTGTATATTATGGTGGTGCGGATAAAGTTATTGGTGTTGCTACAATTAAGCTTTCGGAATTACTAGGTGATTTGAAAAAGCACAAAGTAATAAAATTAAAGAAGCAATCTATAAAAATATAATTTATGTATGTTGTAAAAAGATCTCACCATAATCCAATTCTTGTTCCTGATAAAGATCATTATTGGGAAACCTTTGCTACTTTCAATATGAGTGTTGCCAAGAAGGGTAATACTTTTTATGGTGTATATCGTGCAATTTCTGCAAAAGACAAATTACGACAACCAGAACAGATGTCAACAATCGGAATTGGCAAGAGTAAAGATGGTGTACATTTTGAAGACAGGGTCCCTTTTATTGTTCCAGAAGAA
>JAYSNU010000068.1:0-8455 GCA_043723545.1 Candidatus Nomurabacteria bacterium
CTCAAGTGCTAGAATTAAAGAAGAAACTTGATCTAGATGGGAGTATCGTAAGATTTTTATTGATAAAGACCATTAGGGAGAATACTGTTGCTGCAAAGAGATTTGTGAATCGTGATGGTATTCGTCGCAAAGCTCCTGTGGCAGGCGAGAATGAAGTTGTAGCTCCAATCAATAAGGAAGAAATAGATAAAGAGATTGAAGCGATGGTGGCAGCATAAAAAATTATGTTTTTAAACAAAGTAATGTTAATAGGGAATCTAACTCGCGATCCAGAATTGCGTTCTTTGCCTTCTGGTATTAAAGTTTGTTCATTTTCTCTTGCAACTAATCGAGTTTGGAAAGATAAGAATGGAGCAAGACAAGAATCTGCTGATTATCACAATGTAGTAGTATTCGGACGCCAAGCAGAAACAGTTGCTCAATACATGAAGAAAGGGAATTCAATTTTGGTAGAAGGAAGAATGCAAACACGAAGTTGGGATGATAAGACTACAGGAGAAAAGAAGTATCGCACAGAAATCATCGCCGACCGAACACAATTTGGTCCCAAAGGTACAGGTGGTGGGGCACCAAGTGGGGGAAATACAGCAGCAGCTCCTAAGGCAAATGAAGAAGATGCGATAGAATACCCAGAAGAAGATATTAATCCAGAAGATATACCTTTTTAATAAACATTTAATAAATATATGAAACAAGATTACTTTTCAGCAAACAATATAAAACATATAGACTACAAGGATATTGAAATCCTTAAGAAATTTTTGAATCCGAACGGTAAAATCGTCAGCCACAAGCGTTCAGGAGTCACAGCTAAGAATCAAAGACAACTTGCCGGAGCTATTAAAAACGCTCGTTTTCTAGCCCTCTTACCTTTCGTCGCTAAATAAATAAAAAAAGCAGAAATAATTTTTTAAATGCCTTGCGCAGGCTGACGAGCCGAGCAGTTCGCTGGCGAAGCTTTGCCAGATAGATTGCATTTTAAAAATTGATTTCTGCTTTTTTTGTAACATAACAAAACAAAGAAAATAATTTTGTGTTTCCTCCAATCTTCGATTGGAACCTTCCACACTGCAATTATCTTCTTTGTTTTGTTTATAAAAATTATCTTCTTTTTTGTTGTTAACAAATTTGATTTTAGAATTTTTTCTGTTAGTATGTTTCTATGGCTCAATTACAATACAGTGAAATAAGAGAGAAAAAAATTATCATTCATGATGATGAACCATGTGAAGTGGTAGAGTCTCATGTCGCTCGTACTCAGCAAAGAAAACCCCAAAACCAAGTTAAACTAAAAAGTTTAATCTCTGGCAAGACGATAGCTGCGACTTTCCACGTATCAGACTCAGCAGATGAGGCTGACATAGAGAAGAGAGATGTCACATTTTTATATGCTAATAAGGGTGAATATTGGTTCTGCGATCCTAAAGATAAAGCAAATAGATTCAAACTAAGTGAGGCTCTCATCGGCAATGCATTTAAATTTTTAAAACAAAATGGTAATGTCACAGCTCTTGTTTGGATTAATGAAGATGATGAAGAGAAAATAATTAAAGTTACTCTTCCTATCAAAATGGATTTCATTGTTAAAGAAGCTCCGCCAGCTGTTAGGGGAGATACATCAAAAGGTGGAAACAAAGTTATCACTCTTGAGAACGGTGCGACACTTAATGCTCCGATGTTTATCAACGAAGGAGACGTAGTTAGTATCAATACCGAAACAGGAGACTACGTCGAAAGATTAAATAAATAAAAAAAGTAGACACAAAAACAAAAAAGAAGATAATTGTAGTGTGGAAGGTTCCAATCGAAGATTGGAGGAAACACAAAATTATCTTCTTTTTTGTTTGTAAGAACCAGAAATCAATTTTAAAAATGCAATCTATCTGGGCAAGCTTGCCCAGCGAACTGCTCGTCACTCAAGAAAATAATAAGAGGATTACCCCTTTTATTTTCTAAGCTCCTGCGCAAGGCATTTTAAAAATTATTTCTGATTCTTAGACTTCTTCAGCGAATTTCTTTTTTATCTCTTTTAGTATTTGAGTAGAGATTTTTTTGTCCTCTTTTAGGAACTTACGAGTAGCATCATAACCGACACCGAGCTTCACCTTCTCAGCTTTTTCGCCAACAAGCGTATAAAAGTATGAATTCCCAGTCTTTTCTATGATTTTGAACTTTTCTCCGAGAGCCATTATTTCTCCTTCTCTTGATATTCCTTCATTGTAAATAATATCAAATTCTGTTTGTTTGAATGGAGCTGCGACTTTATTTTTTACTATTTTTACTCTTGTGCGATTACCGACGACATCCTCTCCCTTTTTAATTTGAGCAATTTTTCTTATATCCATTCGTACTGATGTGTAAAATTTCAAAGCCTTTCCTCCTGGTGTAGTTTCTGGGTTACCGAACATCACACCTATTTGCATTCTTATTTGATTGATGAAAATTACAACAGTTTTTGAGCGAGCAACTATTGCAGTAAGTTTACGAAGTGCTTGTGACATGAGTCGAGCTTGTTTGCCGACATGATATGCACCCATGTCTCCCTCTATTTCATCTTTGGGAGTAAGAGCCGCCACAGAGTCCACTACGATGACATCTATTTTCCCTGTGCGCACAAGACTCTCCACTATCTCGAGTGCTTGTTCACCATTGTCAGGTTGAGAGATTAATAAATTATTTATATTTACTCCAAGCTTCTTAGTATAGTCTGGGTCCATCGCATGTTCAGCATCTATGTATGCACAAACTCCACCGAGCTTCTGTGCTTCAGCGACGATGTGTAAGGAAAGAGTAGTCTTACCAGAAGATTCTGGTCCGAATATTTCAATAATTCTTCCACGAGGTATACCACCGACGCCGAGTGCCATATCGAGACCGATAGAACCAGTAGGAATGACATTGATGTTTACTTTCGGAGAATCACCAAATTTCATTATTGATCCTTCTCCGAATTTCGTTTGTATCGCTTTTAATGTATTGTCTAGACTTTCCATTCCTATTTCTTTATTTTCTGTTTTTTCTTTTGCTTTTTTCATACTTTTGTTAATGATAGAAAAATTTTGCTTTTGCGAATGGTCTGGCCGGGATAGGGACCCGGAGATCCGAGGACCTGAGTAAAAGTAAAATTCTTCTAGAATGTTAATTGATAATTCTTTTCATCTATATTACCAAATTTATCTTTGGCTTTGATGTTCACTACATTATAACCTGGAAGTAGGATAATTGTCTCATTGAAATTCCCAATTTTATCCACCGAAATTTCCCTTCCATCTAAGGTCAAATTTATGGCATTTTTTGCTGTACCTCTTATTTCTAGGACTTTATCTGCCATCTTCGCCCCATCCACAATGTTCACATTTGTGATTTTCACTCCAAATATTAAATCACGAGATGTAAAAAATGCATATACAATAATAAATAGGAAAAATATTGAAAAACTGCCTATTTTAACTATTTTTTTTGCATCAGAGTTCATTTTTTTTGTATTTTTTTAAAAAAGCAGAAATAATTTTTTAAATGCCTTGCGCAGGACGACGGTCCGAGCAGTTCGCTAGCGAAGCTTCGCTAGATAGATTGCATTTTAAGAATTGATTTGTGTTTTTTGTGTAACTATTTTGAAGCAGGAGTTTTATTTATGAATGGTCTGGCCGGGATAGGGACCCGGAGATCCGAGGACCTGAATAAATGAAACTCCTGCGTAATTTTATATTACATTATCTCCATTTTCATCTCGATTTATTTTCTCCAACACTTCTCTTGCCCTTGCCCCATCTCCAGGGCCGATGACTCCGCGTTCTTCGAGTTTGTCCATCAGTCTCGCCGCACGAGCATAGCCTAATTTTAGTCTTCTTTGCAGATACGAAGTTGAGGCCTTTCCAGATTCCACTACGATGACTCGTGCTTTCTCATACATTTCATCTTCATCGTCATCATCTATAGTACTTTCAAAAATAGATTTATCTGGTGATATGCTTTGAGCTGAAAGGGAAATCTCTTCTGATATTTCATCTCTATAAGTATCATTTAAATATTTTACAACCTTTTTCACTTCTGTTTCTGATATGAATGCTGACTGCAAACGTTCTGGTTGTGCATCTCCAGAAGAGTAGAGCATGTCTCCAGCGCCGAGCAATTTTTCAGCTCCACCAGCATCGAGAATAGTACGTGAATCAATTTGTGAAGAAACTTTCAAGGCAATACGAGCAGGGACATTGGCTTTGATCAAACCAGTAATGACATTTACTTCTGGTCTTTGTGTTGAGATTATGAGGTGTATACCGACAGCTCGAGACATTTGTGCGAGTCTGACGATTGCACTTTCAAGTTCTCTTGGATATGTATTCATGATATCCGCCAATTCATCTATAATGATAACTATATAAGGCATTCTATCTGCATATACCTCCACTTCTTCTCCTTCATCATTGGTTTTCTTTTTCTTTGGATTTTTATTGAAGACATTACTATGATAAGACTCTATGTCTCGTACAGATTCAGCTTCGAGTATGTCATAACGCCTATCCATTTCTTTCGCAGCCCATTTTAGAGCGAGTATTGTTTTCTTGGCTTCTGTTATGACTGGAGTTAGTAAGTGTGGGATGTTTTTATATAAAGTGAGTTCCACACGCTTTGGATCTACCATGATAAATTTCAAATCATCTGGTCCGTTCTTATATAGAAGGGAAGTAATCATTGAGTGAATCGTTACAGACTTACCAGAGCCAGTAGTTCCTGCGACTAGACAGTGTGGCATTTTAGCTAGATTGCCGAAGGTTGCTTTGCCTGAAATATTTCGTCCGAGTGCTATGGCGAGTGGGTTTGGACCATTTTGGAACTTATCATCAGAGAGTAGAGTAGCGAGTCCAACGGTAGATTTACTTTTATTTGGGATTTCAATACCCACGAGTGACTTACCAGGTATTGGTGCTTCTATTCTTATAGGGTGTGCAGCGAGTGCTAGTGCCAAGTCATTTTGAAGACCGACTATTCTAGAGAGTTTCATCCCTTCGGCTGGCTTCAATGCATAACGAGTGACGGTGGGTCCGATTGTTATCTCATCCATTTCAACTTCAATACCGAAGTTTGCCAGTGTGCGTTTTATTATATTTGCATTTGCTTTGATGTCACCAGTGTTTGGTTTGCCTTTATCTTCTTCGAGTAGTGACAGTGGGGGAGGAGTGTATGTAGAGATGAGTCCTGTTCTTCTTTTTTTGATTGGCATCTCTTCTTCCTCTTCGACAGCCTTTTCTTTCTTGGTGACTCCGAGGGCTTTCTTTATTTTTTCTCCAGTGCTTTCTTCTTGCCCTGAGCTTGTCGAAGGGTCTTCTTCATATTCTTGTCCTGAGTTTATCGAAGGATTTATTTCCTTTCTAGTTATGAAAGCCCAAATTCTTGTGAAGAGTGGCATGAGTGCTGGTCTTGCATCGAACATCACAAGTATTGAAATTATTAAAATAGCTCCGAGTAAAATTATGCTTGCATAAGTCTCGAAAAGATACATGAATGGGATAGATAATATTTCTCCCAAAAATCCCCCTGAATGTGTCGCAGTACCTGAAGCGATGTCTATCATACCGAGAGTTGAGAGTAAGAACATCGTAGAACTTATCGTGCGGGTCCAACCGATGTTCGGAGTTTCAGATTTTATAAATGATGATGCGAGTAAGATGAATAGGGCAGGGAGTAATATGTATCCGAGACCAAGTAAGTAGTGTAGAATTTCATAAACGAATTGTCCTGCGACTCCCGCCATGTCATAAGCCGACATGAAAAGAAACAATGCTAGGACGAAAAATACTACCGCTAATATTCCATGCATTGTTTCTGTTTTTAATTTACTATTTTGAGTTTCTTTTAAACTTTCTTTTACTTTTTTATTTTGTTTCATATTTTTTCATTTTCTTGTCCGTCCGTAGCTTTATGCGAAGGCGGATAGCCATACAAACATTTTATCATATTTTTAATAAAAGATTGTAGTAAGAATCAATTTATAAAATGCAATCTATCTGGCAAAGCTTTGCCAGCGAACTGCTCGTCACTCAAGAAAATAATAGTCGGAATACCTCTTTTATTTTCTAAGTTCCTGCGCAAGGCATTTTATAAATTATTCTCACCACAATCTTGAGGGAGAATCAATTACCCTCGGAGTAGGTTGTTGTTTTAGATGGGCTTGCGGAGGCTGTCGAGCCGAGCAGGAAGAATTTTTTAGTAAAAAAATATCTGTACCATATAAAATAATAATCTATGGAGTAGGGTATTTAAAAAATTGATTCTCCCGAGTTCCTTATTGACATCCAATGTCTTTTACCTATAATGGACTCATGTTTAGGGAAACTCAAAATCTAAAAGACTCTTCCCAAAATGCCGGCTTAACTTTAAAGGACAACAGCCCCATTTCTCTTTCCTATAATAAAACAAATAAGCTTATTGCTGGGCTTTATATGGTTACGGACATATTGGACAAAGATGAGCCAATACGACACCGTTTGCGAATTTTAGGGACCGGTATTATATCGGACATCCTTACCATCAACTCTTCTATTAAGGACTTGAATATCAAGATAGCTGAGGTCTTGTCCTTTTTAGAAGTTGCTTCTTCTGTGGGTATTATTTCACAAATGAATGCCAACATTTTAAGAAAAGAATTTCTGTCATTAAAAGAATCCATAGATGAGAGTACTGCAGGAAGTTTGCAACTTTCTGGTTCTCTCGGTGGTCATATTTCTTTATCAGAATTTATGAAAGATGAGGACAATGAGATATTTAAAATATTTCCTCCTGTTGCCCACTCTATCGGACAAGTGAAGTTGAATAGAATCGGAGTTCAAAAAGGACATACATTCATGAAAGCTTTGTCCGATAAAGTAGCCACCATGTCCGATAATAAACATACTCATATCGTTGGTGAGAAATTTGATATATTAAAAAAGGAAAGACGCGAAGAAATAATTAGAATTATAAGAGCCAGTGCTAGTGGTGCTACAATAACGGACATCAAAACGAAGGCCCAAGGTGCACTCGCATCTTGTGGTGAGAAGACTCTTCAGAGAGAGCTTATCTCAATGACTAAAGATCATGTCCTTAACAAGACAGGGGAGAAGCGTTGGAGTAGATATTTCGTGTCCTAGAAGTTTGTCTTTTTAATCAAAGTTTGGTGTCGATTTATAGGTCACTACTTCTCTTAAAATCGAAATTTTTAAAAGCCCTATTTTAAGCCATATTTATGGTCTTGCTTTTTGGTCCAAAATATGAGAAGATGAACCTATCGGATTTCTCTACTTTTTGGTCTAAAAAGGGCTAAAAATATAGAGTTATCCACACAGTATATTGTCCTATTTTAGGGCTGTATACTATAATGTTATTGTGTCGTAAGGAGCGCTATTTAAACGCACTCTTTCGTCACACAATTTGATTTTGTTTTCTCTATTATTTTCGTTTGTGATTTCGTCGAAAAAATCGCAAATGAAACATAGGTGAAAACAAGGAAAGGTCATTGAAAATAGAATAGAATTTTCGTGAAATAATTAAAGTTATTTTGCGAACTTCGTTTTGTTTTCAGTATTTAAGTTTACATCTGTTCATTGTTTAGTATCTGCCACATTATTATTTTTTATTAGTTATTGGTGGAGAAAAATAGTGATAAGAAAAATACGCTTTTAGTTTTGTCGAAACTTATTAATGGCGTAGAAATTATAAAAAATTTATGAGTAATTTATTCAAATCAAAATTTCTTCTTGGAGTTTTGGTGCTCGCAGCTTTGCTTGTTGCACAAACATCTGAAGCAGCTATCACTTCAACATTGAGGAAAGGTTCAAGAGGTGCTCAAGTTAAAGAACTTCAGACAACTCTTGGAGTCACTCCAGCTACTGGTTACTTCGGTAATCTTACATTAGCTGCAGTTAAGACTTGGCAAGCAGGTAAGGGTCTAGTAGCTGATGGAATTTTCGGTGCTAAGTCAAGAATGGCTTGGACAGGAACAGTTTCATCAACAACTGGTGGTCTTCCTGCAGGATGTACTTCAGCAGTAGGCTTCAGTCCTACGACTGGTGTTTCATGCGCAACAGGAGTCTCCAACGTTCCAGCAACAGCAGGTTCAGTAACAGTAGCCTTAGCTTCTGATACACCAGCTTCTGGTACAGTAGTTTCTCCTTCATCTGGTGCAGTCTTAGCTAAATTTGCTTTCGCAGGAAACGGCACAGTTACATCAATGAAATTGATGAGAACAGGTATCTCTGCAAATGCAGTGTTCACCAACATTTATCTTTATGATGGTGCTACTCGTTTGACAGACGGAGCTTCACTAGGTTCTGATGGCACTACTACATTTAACGCTGCTAGTGGACTCTTCACAGTTTCTGGTTCTAAAACAATTTCAATCGTTGCTGATGTTACAGGCAATGATTATAGTGTTGGATTGAGTCTAGTAAGTGTTACATCAGGTGGTGTTGTTACCCCT
>JAYSNU010000069.1:0-12336 GCA_043723545.1 Candidatus Nomurabacteria bacterium
GTGGCTAAATTAATTTATGGAGAAACTTCTGTAATGCTTACAGGCGATGCAACTCTTAAAACGGAGAAGATAATTTTAGAAGAAAATTCAAAAGAAGAATTAAAAAGTAAAATTTTAAAAGTTGGACACCATGGTTCACGAACTTCTTCCGGGGAATTTTTTGTGAAAGCCGTTTCCCCCACCTATGCACTTATTTCAGATGGTAAAGATAATAAATATGGACATCCACATCAGGAAACTTTAGACATATTGGACAAATTCAATGTAAATGTGTTGCGCACGGACCTTCTTGGGACTATTGTGTTTTCTTGTGATAGAATGTTTTTATGCGAGATAAAAAAGTAGAAAAACTAATTAAAGGAGAGGCTTTGAGGCAAAAAGAGGGCTTGGAATTAATCCCTTCTGAAAACTATGTTTCAGCCGACGTATTGGAAGCTAATGGTTCAATTTTTACTAATAAATATTCAGAAGGTTATCCAGGACGTAGATATTATGGTGGGCAAGAATGGACTGATCAAGTTGAGAGGTTGGCTATTGAACGAGCTTGTAAACTTTTTAAATGTAAATTTGCTAATGTTCAGCCACTCTCTGGTGCTCCGGCAAATTTAGCTGTATATGCAGCACTTCTAGAACCAGGTGACATAGTAATGGGTATGGATTTATCACACGGTGGACACCTCACCCACGGACATCCGATGACACTTCCTGCGAAGATTTATAAATTCGTAACTTATAAAATGAAAAATCCAGATACGGGAGAAATTGATTATGAAGACATGAGACGAGTGGCTATAGCTAATAAACCCAAATTAATTATCGCTGGTTTTTCTGCTTATCCAAGAACTTTGAATTATAAAAAATTCGTAGAAATTGCACATGAAGTGGGAGCAATCACTATGGCAGACATGGCACACATCGCAGGACTCATCGCCGCAGGAGTATTGCGTAATCCGTTTGATGATGGTTTTGATATTATAACTACCACTACACACAAGACCCTTCGTGGACCTCGTGGCGGAATGATATTAACTCGTGAGAGTGAAGAAATTGCTAAGAAGATAGATAAAGCTATTTTCCCTGGTATTCAAGGTGGACCACACATGCATATTATTGCCGCCAAGGCTGTTGCTTTCGGAGAGGCGGGAACCCCAGGGTTTAAAAAATATGCTAAACAGATTTTGAAAAACATGAAAGCAATGGAAAAAGTTTTCCATAAAAATAAGGTTCGCATGATTGGTGGTGGTACTGATAATCATCTTATTCTTGCAGATGTTTTTGGCTCTCTTGGTGTCACAGGTAAAGAAGCACAGACTGTACTTGATGAAGTGGGTATCACTTTGAATATGAATTCTATTGCTGGAGACACTAGGAAGCCGATGGATCCATCTGGTATTCGTTTCGGGGCGCCAGCGATAACTACCAGGGGGTTCAAGGAGAAAGATTGTGCCTATGTTGCCGAACTTATCATCAAGACTCTCAAGAATAAAGATAATAAAAAAATAAAAAACGAAATCCATAAAGAAATTAAAAAATTGGCAAAGAAATTTCCAATACCAAAATATTTCAAATAAAAATATAATTATGAAAAAAAAGCGGGGCAAACTCATAGTAATAGATGGAACCGATGGTTCAGGCAAGGCGACGCAAGTGAAGCTTTTGCGAACAAGGCTTACAAAGGAGGGATATACAGTTAAGCTTTTAGATTTTCCTGAATATTATAAAAATTTCTTTGGAAAATTTCTTGGACATTGCTTAAGTGAACAATATTATAATTGGATAAATGTTCATCCTAAAATTGCCTCTATTTCTTATGCTGCCGATAGGTGGGAATCTTCAGCAAAAATAAAAGCTTGGCTTGAAAAGGGTTATATTGTTTTAGCGAATAGATATGCCAGTGCGAATCAAATTCATCAAGGTGGTAAGATATCAGACTCTAAAAAAAGAGCTAGTTTTATAAAATGGCTTGATCAAATGGAATATGAAGTTTTCAAAATTCCTAGACCAGATGTGATTTTCTATTTGAATGTTCCCATGAGTGTTATTTTGAGATTAATTGCTGAACGTCAGAGGAAAGTTTCGCGTGCTTATTTGGGTAAAAGGAAAGATATAGTTGAAGGAAATATTCCATATTTAGAAAATTCTCACAAAGCTGCACTTTGGCTCGCTCATAATCAAAAGAATTGGATTAAAATAGAGTGTGCAGAAGATGGAGAGATACAACCCCGAGAAGTTATTCATGGTGTAATTTATGAAAAAGTTAAAAAAATAATTAAATGAAACTCAAAGTTAAAAAATTAAGAGAAGATGCGAAACTGCCGACCCACGGACATCCTGGAGATGCGGGAATGGATTTTTATGCTATTGAGACCGTTATTTTTCCTCCACACAAACAAGCACATGTGCATTCTGGAATAGCGGTGGAAATACCAGAAAATTATGCGGGACTTTTCTGGGATAAATCTGGCATATCTTTCAATATGGGGCTTAAGGTTATGGGTGGTGTAGTGGATGCTGGTTATAGAGGGGAAATAATAATGAATTTATTAAATACATCTGACAAAGAGGTTATAATAGAGAAAGGCCATAAGGTGGCTCAGATGTTGATTCAAAAATTTGAACACTGTGACATAGTTCCCGCTGACACTTTATCGGAAACTGTGCGAGGAGAGGGTCGCGAGGGGAGTACGGGGCATAAATAGTATGGAAGAGAAGATAAAAAATTTAATTTTAAGTGCTCTAAAAAATCTCGATATAGAAGAGAGTAATTTTGTCATAGAACATCCAGAAGATTTAAAAAATGGTGATTATTCGACCAATGTGGCGATGGTCTGTGCGAAAAATTTGAAAACAAACCCAAAAGATTTAGCTTTAAAAATAGTAGCTGCCCTTCGACAAGCTCAGGGTGAATTTCGAGACATTCAAAAAATAGAAGCAGTTGGGGGCTTCATTAACTTTTATTTATCACAGGAATTTTTTACCAATTCTATTAAAGAAATTTTAGATAATAAAGAATTTGGACGAAATGATTTATTAAAGGGAAAGAAAATAATGGTGGAATATACTCAACCGAACCCTTTTAAACCTTTTCATGTAGGGCATTTGATGAGTAATACAATAGGTGAGTCTATTTCAAGAATGGTTGAATTTTCTGGTGCACAGACGGTGCGTGCGAATTATCAAGGTGATGTCGGTCTCCATGTGGCGAAAGCGATATATGGATTACAGAAGTTTGGTATGCCTGAGTCATCTAAATCAGTTGCAGTCCAAGCTAAATACATAGGTGAATGCTATTCCAAGGGTAGCAATTTATATGATACAGATGAGAATGTAAAAAAAAAAATTGATGAAATAAATAAAAAAGTTTACGATAAGAGCGATGCGGAAATAAATAAAATTTATGATTGGGGCCGTAAATTAACTCTTGAAGCATTTGAAGAAATTTACAAAACTCTCGGTACTAAGTTTAATGATTATTTCTTTGAGAGTGATATGGCATTAGAGGGGATGAAAATCGTAGCGAAAAATACTGGGAAGATTTTCGAAGAGTCAGATGGAGCAATAGTTTTTAAGGGGGAGAAATATGATTCTAAACTTCATACGAGAGTTTTTATAACGAAGACAGGACTTCCCACATATGAAACTAAAGAATTAGGGTTAACTACAAAGAAATTTCAAAAAGAAAATCCTATTTTATCTATCGTTATTACCGCACACGAACAAGAAGAATATATGAAAGTAGTGAAACAGGCTTTGTTGTTAATTGATGAACATATAGCGAATAGAATGAAACATATAGTTCACGGCATGATGCGTCTAGCCTCAGGGAAGATGTCTTCCAGAAAGGGTAATGTCATTACAGGAGAATCTTTGATAGAAGATTCTCGCGCAGAAATTGCTGAGAAAATAAAGGATAGAGATTTTAACGAGGAAGAGAAGAAGACAATAGCATCTGATGTTGGTGTTGCTGCTTTGAAGTATTCAATTTTGAAACAGTCTATCGGTGGAGACATTGTTTATGATTTTGAGAAGTCTATTTCTTTTGAAGGGGATTCAGGTCCATACTTACAGTATTCTTATGCTCGAGCGAAGTCCGTCCTTCGAAATGCTGAAAAAGAAAATATAAAAGCAAGTTTAGAAAACTTGCCTGCTGAAGTAACTGAGACAGAGAAATTATTGTATAGATTTCCTGAAGTGGTTTTATATTCTGCAGAAAAGTTTGAATCTCACCACATTGCGAATTATCTTATAGAACTTGCTCGTGTCTACAATAGTTTCTATGGTAATACAAAAATCGTCGATAAAAACGATGTCACTTCTTCATACAAACTCGCCCTAACTTCAGCATTCGCTACTGTAATGCAAAACGGTCTTTGGCTTCTTGGTATCAAAGTCCCAGAAAAAATGTAGCTTTTTGGTTATATTTTGATACTATATGTATATAAGCGTTGAAAGGGACATCACCCTGGAGCTTTGGGAGGAAACTCGAAAGAGCTGTAGAACCCAGTAAATGAGAAGTAAGCAAGGTGGTACCACGGTTCGACAAGCTCACCGTAAACGAGCTAAAGAACTCGTCCTTGTATAGCAATTATTAATTGTTGTACGTGGACGGGTTTTTTAATTACATGTCAGAAGAAAATAAACAAAATAAAAGTGATGCAGTTTTAAGAGAAGAGAGGGTTTTAGAATTCTGGAGACAGAATAATATTTTTGCGAAATCTCTAGATAAAAAATCTCGCAAAGGAGAATTTGTTTTTTATGAAGGTCCACCAACTGCTAATGGTAGACCTGGCATTCATCACCTTGAAGCTAGGGCTTTCAAGGATGTTTTGCCTCGTTATAAAACGATGCAAGGTTTTCATGTGCGTCGTAATGCTGGTTGGGATACGCACGGACTTCCAGTGGAACTTCAGATAGAAAAGAAGCTTGGATTAAAATCAAAAAAAGAAATTGAAAGTTATGGTATAGCGAAATTTAATAAAGAATGTAAACAGAGCGTACATGAATATATTGATGTTTGGAAAGAATTCACTGAGCGTATGGGTTACTGGGTAGATTTTGATAAAGCTTATTACACCTACAATGCGAGTTATATTGAAAGTCTTTGGAACATTGTTGCCGAGGTAAATAAGAAAGGTTTACTTTATAAAGATTATAAAGTTGTGCCTTGGTGTCCACGTTGTGGCACAGTTTTATCTTCACATGAACTAGCACAAGGTTATGAAGATGTGAAAGATTTATCTATTTATGCGAAGTTTAAAGTCAAAGGGCAAGACAATACTTATATTTTAGCTTGGACGACAACTCCTTGGACATTGCCAGGTAACATCGCTCTTGCAGTAGGGAAAGATATTGATTATGTAAAAATAAAAAAAGGGAATGAGTTTTTAATTTTAGCGGAAGCTAGACTCGCGTTAATAGAAGGTGAATATGAAGTTGAAGAAAAAATAAATGGGGAGAGTCTCGTCGGTTTATCTTATGAACCATTGTTTTCATTTTTGAAAGAATTGATTGAGAAAAAAGGTGAATCTACAGAAAAAGCTTTTAGGGTTTATGAAGCAAGTTTCGTTAATACAGAAGATGGCACAGGCATAGTGCACACAGCGGTGATGTATGGAGCAGATGATTTTGAACTTGGCACAAAGGTAGGACTACCGAAGTTTCACCTTGTAGACGAAGCTGGGAAATTTATTAAAGGCACAGGTTTTCTAGAAGGAAGGTTTGTGAAAGAGAAAGATGACACAGGCAAACCTACCCTTGATGTAGATATCATTAAATATTTAACTGAGAAAAATTTATTTTTCAATAAAGAAAATTATCAGCACTCATATCCACATTGTTGGCGATGTAAAACTGCACTCATATATTATGCGCGAGATTCTTGGTATATCGGAATGTCGAAACTTCGTGACGACTTAGTGGCAGAAAATAAAAAAATAAATTGGGAGCCGGAACACATTAAAGAGGGACGTTTTGGTGAGTGGGTTCGTGAGGTCAAGGATTGGGCAATTTCTCGTGAGCGATATTGGGGTACACCGTTACCCATATGGATGTCTGAAGACGGTGAGAAATTGGTCGTGGATTCATATGACACCTTGAAAAAATATACAAAAAAGTCTGGCAATGAATATTTTGTAATGCGTCACGGTGGAGCCGAGAATAATATTAAAGATATTGTAAATTCTGATCCTAAAAATGTTTATCATTTAACAGAAGAGGGGAAAAAGCAAGCAGAAAATGCTACAAGTTATTTTAAAGATAAGAATGTAGATTTAATTATTTGTTCTCCATTTACAAGGTGTCTTGAAACAGCAGAGATTGTTCGCAGGGCAATTAATTTGCCTGAGAGTTCTTTTATTATTGATGAGAGAATAGGTGAGTTCAAAAAAGGTCCAACACTTGAAGGAAAGCCTTGGTCAGAATATTGGAAATTATTTAAAAATATGAAAGAAAGATTTGAAAAATCTCCAGATGGTGGAGAAAATCTTCTTACTTTGAATAAAAGAATGGGGGAATTTATTTATGACATTGAAAATAAATACAAAAATAAGAAAATTTTAATAGTTACCCACGAGGGTCCCATCGCCGCACTTCGTATGGTAGGAGTGGGAGCTGATTTAGATGAGTGTGTTGAGTTAAAGCAAAATCATCCAGATTTTTACAGATGTGAAAATGCTAAGCCATTTAATTTTGATTTTATTCCACTTCCACACAATGATACTTATGAGCTTGATCCACATAAGCCATATATTGATGAAATTATATTAAAGAAAGACGGTAGAGAATTTCGTCGCATTAAAGAAGTGATGGATGTGTGGTTTGATTCTGGTTCGATGCCTTTTGCACAAGAACACTATCCCTTCGGCTCCGCTCAGGGTAAACCTTTCGAAAAACAAAAGATTTTATATCCTGCAGATTATATAAGTGAAGCTATAGATCAAACCCGTGGATGGTTTTATACCTTACTTGCTGTCGGCACTTTGATGGGGCGTGGCACTCCGTTTAAAAATGTTATTTGTCTTGGACATTTACTCGATGCAAAAGGTAAAAAGATGTCTAAATCATTGGGAAATATTATTGAACCATTTGGCCAGATGGAGAAATTTGGAGCTGATGCTGTGCGTTTCTGGATGTATACCGTGAACCAGCCAGGAGAAAGTAAGAATTATGATGAGAAAACCGTAGCAGAAGTAAATAATAAAGTTTTCAATCTTTATTATAATGTTTTAGCATTTTATGAATTGTATAGAGATAAGACCTTAGAAAATAATAAAAAACTTGCATCAAAAAATATTTTGGATATTTGGATTTTAGAAAAATTGGATGAACATGTCATATCTATGACGGAAAATCTTAATAATTATAAATTACTTGAACCAGCTCGAGCATTACGTGACTTCATTGGGGATTTATCTACTTGGTATTTGCGTCGTTCAAGGGAGAGAATTAAATCCTCCTCCGCGCAAGGCTACGGAAGGACACAGGATGGAGATGAAGCTAAACAAACTTTGTATCATGTGTTAAAAACATTAGCGAAACTTTTTGCGCCATTTGCTCCATTTACCGCAGAAGATGTATGGCAGAAATTAAAAAATGAAAATGATGTTGAAAGTGTTCATTTAGAAGAATGGCCAACTCAAAATAAAAAATGGTTCTCATTTAGTAAAACGAAAATTATCGAAGAAATGGAAGTGGTGAGAAAAGTTGTTACTCTCGGTCTCGAGGCTCGTCAGAAAGTCGGTATTCAAGTTCGACAACCGCTTGCAAGTTTGAAAATTAAAAATACGAAGTTAGGTGAAGAATATTTAGAATTAATTAAAGATGAAATTAATGTGAAAGAAATTGTTTTTGATAGTTCTATCACCAATGATGTTGAACTTGATATAGGAATATCAGCTGAATTAAAAGAAGAGGGGAATTATAGAGAATTTGTTCGGGCATTGCAGGATATGAGAAAAAAAATGGGTCTTACTCCGAGTGATGTTATAACTCTTTCTATTGAAACGAATGATAATGGCAAAAATTTAATTCAGAAATTTGAAGCAGATTTGAAGAAGGTAGCTTTGGTTTCTAAGGTAGATTTCAATTCTAATGATGGAGCAGAGGTGAAAGTAGATACTTTGGTATTTAAAGTGAAAATTGCTAAAATATAAAGATGAAGATAACAAAACTTGGTCACTGTTGTTTGGTTATTGAGACTAATGGGAAAAGGGCAATGACCGATCCTGGCTCATATACTGTTTCCGAGCAAGTCAAAGAGAAAAATCTTGATTTAATTATCATTACTCACGAACATGGTGACCATATCCACACAGATTCTCTAAAAGAAATAATAAAAAATAATCCCCAAGCGCAAATAATAACCAACGAAGGGGTCGGGAAACTTTTAAAAGCTATCGGTTTGCCATATACAGTTCTAGAAAATAAAAAAATTTCCAATATCGCTGGCGTTGCGCTCGAAGCTCACGATTGCAAGCACGAAGAAATTTTTGAAGAATTGGGGCAAGTTCAAAATATTGGATACTTTATTGATTCGAGATTATTTTACCCTGGCGATTCTTTGTATAATCCAGGCAAGAGTGTAGAAATTTTAGCTCTGCCGGTCGCCGGTCCGTGGACTAGGGTTCGCGATTATATGAAATATGTTTTGGAAATTAACCCCAAAATATGTTTCCCAGTTCATGATGGAATGATAACCAAACCAGCTGGCTCATATTGGGTTTTAGAAAAACTCTTGCCCCAATCTAATATAATTTTTAAAACTCTCGTCGATAATAAAGAAGAAGAATTTTAATGCATCACATTTATCACACAGAAGGCATAATACTTGGAAGTAGCAATTACGGTGAAGCGGGGAAGTATTACTCTGTTTTTACTCGTGATTTGGGGATGATTTATGCTTCTGCACAAGGAGTCAGGAAAATGTCTTCTAAACTTCGTTTCGTTCTTCAGGACTATCAGTATGTGAAGTTAGATTTAGTTAAAGGTAAAGATTTTTGGCGTTTGACTAGCGCATCTAAAACGAATTTATTAGAGAATTTGTCTAATAAAAAAGATGCTTATTTTGTTTTTGTAAATATTGCCAAGTTATTAAAGAAGCTTTTGGCTGGTGAAGAATCGAACCCGACACTCTTCCAAAATTTATTAAACGGACTATTTTTACTTGAGAAATATAATACAGAAGAAGAGCTTCGAAATATTGAGATTATTACAGTTTTACGCATTTTAGATAATTTAGGATATATAGGAGGAGATGGCACACTCAATACTTTGACCAAGTCTCCATTTGAAGAGAATTTATTATTTGAAACAGCTCAAAAAAGAAATCAGATTTTATCCTTAATCAATCAAGCTCTTAAGGAAACACATCTATAAAACATCATTAAAAGATGTTATAATTACACAATGTTTAATGATGGCGAAAAACTAAACAAAATAGAGGATATGAAAACTCGCTTGTTTAGCAAAAACTACAAAACCGAGATAGAACATAGAAGTGTATTTCACAATGAAGACACACGTGAGGTTCCAGATTCGTGGGAAAAAGAAGGTCCTGATGATTCTTTTACTAAAAAATTCTTTTTGAAGACATCTTTATTTAAGAAATTTTTTATCTTTTCTGTTGTTTTTTTTATTTTAGCTATCGTTTACGCTTCTTATACTTTTTTTATGGGTGGCAATACTGTCTCTAACAACAATATTGATATTTCGATATTGGGTAATACTTTTGTTGCTGGTGGAGACGAACTACCTCTTCAAATAAATATTACAAATAAAAATTCTGCCCCTCTTGATTTAGTTGATTTAGTTATGGAATATCCTAAAAGCGGTGCTGTAGACAATCAACAAGACATAGAACGTTTTCGTCAGTCTTTGGGTTCTATTCCATCTGGTGCAGTTAGAAGTGAGAATGTTAAGCTGGTATTATTCGGTGAACAGGGTAGCACAAGGCAAATTAAAATTTCTATTGAATATAGAGTTGAAGGTTCCAATGCTATTTTTATAAAGGATAAGTATTATGATGTGAATATCAGCTCTACACCGATTGATTTGTCTATTGATTCACCAACGGATATAAGCCCAAATCAAGATGTAGTTTTAAATCTTAAAACTACTTTGAACGGTGCAAAGACAGCACCTAACATACTTCTGAAGTTTGATTATCCAGCTGGTTTTGAATTTTCCTCCGCCAAACCAGCGCCATCATTTGGTAATAATGTTTGGGCTCTAGGGGACCTCGCTCCAGGGGTTGAACGTGATATTACTGTAGTGGGCAAAATGATTGATGTTTTTGATGGAGAGCAGAAAACTTTTCGTCTTTGGAGTGGCGAACAATCTACAACGGATAAGTCTTTAATTGGTATTATTTTTAATTCGATAGATCATACACTTTCTATAAAGAAGGCTTTTATAGAAGCGAAACTTTTTATAAATGGTATTTATCAAAGAGAATATGCGAGTGATACGAAGACTCCAATTTCTGGTGAGATACGTTGGAATAATAATTTAGATACAAAAATAAATGATTTGGAAATTAGAGCGAAGATTTCTGGTAACGTTATAAATAAAAAAGGAATAAGTGCAGATCGTGGTTTATATAATTCCGGAGAAGACACAATTATTTGGGACAAGAATTCTATGGATGAATTTAAAGAAGTAAATCCCGGAGAGTCTGGGGCAGTTATTTTTCACATTACACCATCTTCGCTTTTTTCTTCTTCGGGTGGTTTAGTTTCTGAGCCTGCTATAAACATAGATATATCAATTGCAGGCAAACAAGCCTCTGATGGTGGTTCTATGAATGTAATTAAAAATGGAGAATCTAAAATTATTAGAATGATTTCTGATGTAGGTTTTGCAAATAAAATACTTTATTATTCTGGACCATTTCCAAACACCGGATCTATTCCTCCAAAAGCAGAAAAAGAAACTACATATACTGTTATTTGGAATGTTACCAATACTGCGAACAATATTTCTAAGACAAAAATAACTTCATCATTACCGCCGTGGGTTCGTTTCGTCGGAACTATCGCTCCTGGATCTGAAGATTTGACATATAATTCTTCTACGAAAGAAATTGTATGGAATGTTGGTAATTTAAGAAGAGGCACAGGAATAACTGAGATAGGTAAAGAAGTTGCTTTCCAGATTGCATTTACACCTTCTCTGTCTCAAGTCGATGGCACCCCTGTTCTTATAAATGATGCAATTTTGACTGGACACGATGATTTTGCTAATGTTTCTGTAAGGGTTAATAAGAATTCTTTAAATACACAGCTTGGGAATGATGCCTCATTGCCACCTGGCGGGGGAAGAGTGGTAGAATAATTTAAAATGACAAAAGAGAATGATAATTTAATGGAGAAAATTGTATCGCTTTGCAAAAGGCGAGGTTTTATATTTCAAGGTTCAGAAATTTATGGAGGACTTGCTGGTACATTTGACTGGGGACATTTCGGAGTTGCTTTGAAAAATAATATTAAACAAAATTGGTGGAAAAAGTTTGTCGACAATAGGCGCGATATGTATGGCATAGATGCTGCAATATTAATGCGTCAAGAAGTTTGGCAGGCGACAGGACATGTAGATCACTTTGCGGACCCATTTGATGGTAAAGCTTTTAATACAATGCTTCAGACACAAGTAGGTGCAGGAGAAGAAGCTTCGACTTCATATTTGCGTCCAGAAACAGCGCAGGGTATGTTCGTAAATTTTAAAAATACAGTTGACGCTTTTCATCCAAAGCTTCCTTTTGGTATGGCTCAAATTGGTAAAGCATTTCGAAATGAAATAGCTCCTCGTGATTTTATTTTTCGTCAACGAGAGTTCGAGCAAATGGAAATAGAATATTTTATAAGGGGCGAAGATTGGGAAAAATATTTTGAATATTGGAAGGACGAGATGCTTACTTGGATGGATGAAATTGGTTTTGACATGAATAAGGTACATGATATAGAAGTTGCTGATGCTGATAGGGCGCATTATTCCAAAAGAACAATTGATTTTGAGTTTGAATATCCCTTCGGACAGAAAGAACTCTTTGGTTTAGCTTATAGGACAGACTTTGATTTGAAAACTCACAAGCTTGAATACATTGATGAAGAGGGTGGGGGCAAGATGGTTCCGCACGTTATAGAACCATCGCTTGGTGTTGATCGTGCTGTTCTTGCCCTTTTAATCTCTGCATATAATGAAGATGAGAAAGATGGTGAAGTTCGCTCTTATTTGAAATTTAAACCCAATATCGCACCAGTTATTTGTGCCGTATCTCCACTTTTGAAGAATAAACCTGAACTTGTAGAATATGCGAATATGAAAGTTTATGCTCCGCTTAAG
>JAYSNU010000070.1:0-2045 GCA_043723545.1 Candidatus Nomurabacteria bacterium
CTTGCGTTCGTGCTTCTTATTTCAGTTTCAGTCTTTCTATTATATAAAAATTTATTATTTCCCAAATTAGAACTTTTACGAAAAAGATTACATGATCTAGAAGTTAATCTTTCTTATAGTAAACAAAAAATTATTTCTTGGCTTTCTTTATTTGAGAATAGTCCTGCTTTCTAATATTGGCACGTATTAAGCGTAAGCTTTACCGTGCTTTTCAATATCCTTTTAAAGGGTATTTTTATTATTTTACTAACTTGAATTAATAAATTTATGCAAAAAATTATATGGAAACACTCGTAGGAACATCATTAATAGCGGCATTTGTGGCTGGAGTCGCTGCACTCTTTGCCCCATGTTGTATAACAGTATTGCTCCCTTCTTACTTAGGAAATATCTTCAGAGAAAAATATAAAATATTCTTTATGACCTTTATTTTCTTTTTGGGAGTAGCAACAGTTTTTCTGCCAATTGGTCTTGGAGCTTCTGCTTTAGCTCAAGCATTTAGTAAATACCATAACATAATTTTTAGTGCTGGTGGAATTTTCTTACTTATTCTTGGAATAATTATGCTTTTAGGTAAGAAATTCTCTACACCAACATCTGTTCGTGATGGTATGAAAAAACACGTTTCTTCAATTTATATTCTTGGAATTTTCTCAGCGATAGCTACTACATGTTGTGCTCCAGTATTGGCTGGGGTACTCACTTTGTCAGTGGCAAGTGGAACAATTGCCTGGGGAGCACTTTATACATTGGCCTATGTTATAGGTATGACATTGCCATTGTTTATAATTGCTGCATTCCTTGATAAGTTTAACTTAACAGAAAAATTTACGGGAATAAAGAAAACTGTTCCAATGAAAATTGGAAGTTTTAGTTGGCAGATTACAATTTCAGAATTAATTTCTGGATTGATCTTTCTTCTAATGGGTGGTTATATAACTTACTTAGCTTTCAGCAATAAATTATTTACTCACTCAAGTTATCAATTAGAAATGAATTTATGGAATGCCAAATTATTGGGCGCAATCAGTGGTTTTACAAGCTTGATCCCTGAATATATTTGGGCGCTTCTCTTAATTGGAATAGTCGTTAGTATATCTTACTTATTTATTAAACAATATAAAAAACAAAAATATGAGCAAAAATAATAACAATGAAAAATCATCTGTGGTTTTGGTTATCTTAGTTTTAGTTGTCGTGTCTGGTTTAGCATATTTCTTATTTAAGAGTTCTCCTGATAATTCACAAGCAAAACAAAATATTACTAATAATACAAATGCAAACATGGATAATATGCATGGTGGTGGAGTTGCTACTAATAGTGATGCATTAAATTCTCTTATTGGAAAACCAATGCCTGATGTAAAGTTGGCTGACAAAGATGGAAAAATATACTCTGCTGTTGATTTTAAAGGAAAAAATACAGTATTGTTTTTTAACGAAGGATTGATGTGTTATCCAGCTTGTTGGAATCAAATGGTGTCATTTGGTAGTGACCCTAGATTTAATAGTGATAAAATTCAAGCTATTTCAATTGTAGTTGATTCTGCAAAAGATTGGCAAACAGCCATAGACAAAATGCCAGAGCTTGCTAAGGCAACTACTATGTTTGACACAGATGCTAGTACATCAAGACAATTAGGCATGCTTACAACAACTTCATCAATGCATCGAGGGTCATTGCCTGGTCATACTTATGTAGTTATAGACAAAGAAGGTATTGTCAGATATGTATTTGATGATCCCAATATGGCTATAGCAAATGATGCATTATTTACTAAAATTGGAGAATTAAAATCATAAATTAAAAATATGAACAAACAACAGCAATTTAAACTCGGTGATACGGTTGCCAAGATGGCCAAGGCGCTTCATATACCTCACTGTGATAAATGCGAACAGCGCCGCCTTATTCTCAATGAAATGAAGTCGTTGGGTATAGGAGAAACAATAAGGAAGTTGAGAGCAGTTGGACTTTCCCTATCTTCCAAGCGTTCTGAAGAAAAAAAGTCGATTGAGAAAGTTATTAGCAAATTAACAGATTG